>CAJOQT010000001.1 GCA_905236875.1 uncultured Prevotella sp.
CATTGATTTATTTTGTAATTTTGACGGCAGAACTAAAAACTTATTGTCTATGAAACTACAATTTAACCTTCTGTATCAGACCACTTTCGGTGAAACACTGGTTTTGAACATCCTGCCTACTGGAACGACGGGAAAGCCTGACCAACACAAGATGATAACACTTGACGGTCAGCATTGGACGGTCGATGTCAATTTAACGGCCAAGTCTGGAACTTTTATTGACTACTACTACAGCGTAGAGCGTGGTGACGAAGAGGTGCGCCATGAATGGCTCGTGGAACCCCATCGGCTGGAGTTCTCTGCCGTGAAAGGTGCCCGTTATACTGTTTATGACCACTGGCTCGACATTCCCGAAGATGCTTATATGTACAGTTCTGCCTTCACAGAGTGTGTACATGCCCGCAAACATGCCTTAAGCACCCAGTCGGAGTTTACACGTACCATAAGAATAAAGGTACGTGCTCCACAACTTCGTATTGATGAACGACTGGCAGTAGCTGGTGCCGATGCAGCTTTAGGCGGTTGGGAGATTGACCGGGTTCTGCCGATGGTTGAGCACGAGTATCATGAATGGGTTGTATCCATTGATGCCGACAAGCTCTCCAGCCCGCACCTGGAGTTCAAGTTCCTTATTATAAACGAGAAAAACAATACGCCCTGTATCTGGGAAGAGTCTTCGAATCGTACGATTGACCTGCCAACGCTGCAGAACGGCGAGGTAGTGGTCTATGAGCTGTCACAGGCTTGGTTCCCCATCCATGCATGGAAGGGAGCCGGAACGGTCATTCCCATCTTCTCACTGCGCAGTGAAGGCAGCTTTGGTGTGGGTGACTTCGGCGACTTGAAACTGATGATTGACTGGGCCGACAAGACCAACCAGCGTGTCCTGCAGGTTCTGCCCATCAACGACACCAATATCACACATACCTGGCAGGACAGCTATCCCTACAACTCCATCAGCATCTATGCCCTGCATCCGCAATATACTGACCTGCGTCAGCTGCCTCAGTTGAAAGATGCCAAGCGCCGTGAATACTATGCCCAGCTGCAGCAAGAGCTTAACGCACTGCCGCAGATTGACTATGAACGTATGTTCACAGCCAAGATAGACTATCTACATGAGGCATTCGCCGAACAGTGGACCGGTGTACAGCGCCGTTCTTCTTATAAGGAATTCTTCGAACAGAACAAGAGTTGGCTGGAGCCGTATGCTGCTTTCTGCCACTATCGTGACAAGTATGGCACGGCAGACTTCTCACAGTGGCCCGAGAAGAATCGTAATAGCTGGAAGGTGGAAAGCGGAAATCAGAAGGAACTGAACTTCTGGTACTTCGTGCAGTATCACCTCGACCAGCAGATGCGCGATGCCCATGCATACGCTCGGGCACACCGTATCATCCTGAAGGGTGACATCCCCATTGGCATCTCTCGTGATGGCGTAGAGGCGTGGGTAGAACCGCGTTACTTCAACCTCAACGGTCAGGCTGGAGCGCCGCCCGATCCTTTCTCTGCTAACGGTCAGAACTGGGGTTTCCCGACCTATAACTGGGATGCAATGCTCGAGGACGGCTGTCAGTGGTGGGTACGCCGCTTCCGTAAGATGTCAGAGTATTTCGATGCCTACCGTATCGACCATGTGCTGGGCTTCTTCCGTATCTGGGAGATTCCCATCAATGCCGTTCATGGCCTGTTAGGACAGTTCTCCCCGGCACTTGCTATGACACCGGCAGAGATTGAGGGCTACGGACTGCAGTGGCAGCCCGACCTGTTCACCACGCCGTTTATTGCCAACTGGACGCTCGACCGTATGTTTGGCGAACGTGCCCAGTATGTCAAGGATACCTTCCTCGACCCCAAACATGATGATCTTTGGCAGATGAAGCCCGAATTCGACACCCAGCGTAAGATAGAAACCTGGTGGAAGTCACAGTGTCAGACGGTTTCTCCGTCTGATCAGGAGGCACTCAACAACCTCCGTGATGGTCTTTACGCCCTGATCAGCGATGTGCTCTTTGTGCCTGACCGCAAGGACAGCAACATGTTCCATCCGCGTATCGGCGTGCAGAACGATTTTATCTACGAGACGCTTTACGACAACGACAAATACAACTTCAACCGCCTCTACAACGACTACTTCTATCGTCGCAACAACCAGTTCTGGTATCATGAGGCCATGAAGAAGCTGCCGCGTTTGACGCAGGCTACCCGCATGCTGGTATGTGCCGAAGACCTCGGCATGGTGCCCGACTGCGTGCCCTGGGTAATGAACGAGCTGCGCATCCTCTCACTTGAGATCCAGACAATGCCGAAGGATCCCAGCATCCGCTTTGGCAAGCTTTCACACAATCCCTACCGTAGTGTTTGTACCTTCTCTACCCACGACATGGCTACGCTACGTCAGTGGTGGGATGAAGACTGGGAGCAGACACAGGCATATTACAACACATCGTTACGCAGAGGCGGTGAGGCTCCTCACCCGCTGCCGGGCTGGCTGGCCAAGGAGATCGTCAGCCGTCAGCTGACATCGCCATCGATGCTCTGCCTGCTCTCGCTACAGGACTGGCTTGCCATCGACGAGAAGCTGCGTCTGCCCGACCAGAACGCCGAGCGTATCAATATCCCGGCCAATCCGCGTCACTATTGGCGTTATCGTATGCACTTCACCATCGAACAGCTTCTTCAGTCCGATGAGTTCAACGAGACCGTCAAGACCCTCGTTGCGCAGAGTGGACGAAAGTAATTCATAATTATAATTAATAGTTCATAATTCATTCATAATGCACAATTAATGGAAAAGTGTATGAAAAGAATCATCAGTAAAAGACTCAGCATCGCCTTATTATGCATTGTATATTGTGCATTGTGCATGGGAACTGAGGTAAAATCGCCCAACGGAAATATCGTGCTCACCTTTAACGTGGAGGCTGGACGTCCGGTATATAGCATGACCTACAAGGGCCGTGATGTCATTAGGCCATCGCATCTTGGCCTTGAGTTGGCAAAGGACAAACACGCTTCGATGAAGTTACAGGAGCACGACCTGATGGACGGCTTCCGCCTCGTGAGCGAACAGACCTCTGCCTTCGACGAGACCTGGCAGCCCGTCTGGGGTGAGACTCGTGACATTCGCAACCATTACGTCGAGTATGCTGCCACACTGTCGCAGCAGTGGACGGAGGAACGTGTAACTGCACAGCCCGGTGAGCGTGGCATGTATCAGGAACCCCATGAGCGTACCATCATCATCCGTTTCCGCGTCTATGACGATGGCATCGGCTTCCGTTATGAGTTCCCACAGCAGAAAGACCTCAACTACTTCATCATCAAGGAAGAGCGTTCCGAGTTCGCTATGGCGGGCGACCATACAGCCTGGTGGCTGCCTGGCGATTACGACACCCAGGAACAGGTGACACAGCAGACACGTCTGTCGGAAATCCGTGGACGTTTCCAGGAGGCTGTCAACTGGGGCAACTCGTCCGTTGCCGTCTTTTCTCCTACCGGTGTACAGACCTCGTTACAGATGAAGTCTGACGATGGCCTTTACATCAACATCCATGAAGCAGCGTGTCTGGACTATGCCACCATGCACCTGGAACTGGTTGATGCTGAAACAAAGGCTTTGAGCACTGCACTGGGCGGCGGCAGCAATGCTTATACTCCCAACCCCAAGCCGTCACCATGGCCATTGCCCCAGCCCCTCACGTTTGTCAGCCACCTCACACCTGATGCCACAGGTCTGAAGGGTTGCATGCAGACACCGTGTGAGACACCCTGGCGTACAGTGATGGTCAGCGACGATGCCCGCGACATGCTCTCCTCAAACCTCATCCTGAACCTCAATGAGCCTTGTAAGATTGAGGACACCTCGTGGATTCATCCGACAAAGTACTGTGGCGTATGGTGGGAGATGATTGTGGGTCGCGGCTCATGGCACTACACCAACGACTACCCCTCCATCAAGCTTGATCAGATTGACTGGAACCGCGTGAAGCCTAATGGAACGCATAAAGCCAACAATGAGAATGTCAAGCGCTACATCGACTTCGCCGCCAAGAACGGACTTGACGAGGTTTTGGTTGAGGGTTGGAATGTCGGTTGGGAAGACTGGGCCAACATGTGGAAGCGCGATGTGTTCGACTTCGTGACTCCCTATCCTGACTTCGACATCCAGATGCTTAACGACTACGCCCACTCCAAGGGCGTCAAGCTATTGATGCATCATGAGACCAGCTCCAGCACGCAGAACTACGAGCGTCATCTGGAGAATGCCTTCCAGCTGATGAACAAGTATGGCTACGATGCCGTGAAGACTGGTTATGTGGGTGACATCATCCCACGCGGAGACCATCACTACTCACAGTCAATGAACAACCACTACCTCTATGTCATCCAGCAGGCCGCCAAGCACCATATCATGGTGAACTCCCACGAGGCGACACGTCCCACTGGTCTCTGCCGTACCTGGCCGAATCTGGTGGGCGGTGAGTCGGCACGTGGCACGGAGTATGAGGCATTCGGAGGCTCCAACCCCGACCACACCTGTATCCTGCCGTTCACTCGTCTGCAGGGTGGACCGATGGACTACACGCCGGGCATCTTCGTCACCAAGCTATCTGAGTGGAGCAATAATCCTTCGTGGGCTCGTATTACTATCTGCGGCTCACTGGCACTCTATCTGACCATGTACTCGCCGTTGCAGATGGCTGCCGACCTGCCAGAGAACTACGAGCGTTTCGACGATGCCTTCCAATTCATCCGTGATGTGGCATGCGACTGGGACGAGAGCATCTATCTGGAGGCAGAGCCAGCCGACTATATCACTGTGGCACGTAAGGCCAAGGGAACCGACAACTGGTTCATTGGTGGCAAGTGCGACGAGAACGGACATCAGAGCGTCATCAAACTCGATTTCCTCGACAAGGGCCGCAAGTATGACTGCACCATCTATGCCGATGCCAAGAATGCCCACTACGAGACCAATCCGCAGGCCTACACCATCACCAAGAAGGTGGTCAAGAAAGGTGATGTGCTGAAGCTGACAGAAGCTCCCGGCGGTGGCTTCGCCATTTCACTGATAGCCAAATAGCGTGAACAGAAAACAACCGCGATAAGCCCGGCGAGACAGAGTACTCAAAAGTCAACTTTAGAAAAAAATCTGGTGTTTGCGCACACAAACATTGATTTAGGTCAAGAATGAAGTGATTTTCTTCGTTTTTGGCCTATTTTTGTTGCAGGGTATTGAAAAACGTCGTACCTTTGCATCGTCAAAAGTTAATAGATTGTTTTAGGTTAGTAGTAATATTTATAGTTTTAGGTTTTTAGTTATTGGTAAGAAGAAAGTTTTAAATGTTAGGATAACAGTGGTCGCCGTGAGGCTCCCATAACTTTCTTTTCTAATGAAAGTTAGTATTAGTTATTGATATTCCTGAGTCGGA
>CAJOQT010000002.1 GCA_905236875.1 uncultured Prevotella sp.
CGCCTTCCGCGTTGGTGAGGACGGTCCTACCCACGAGCCCGTTGAGCAGGAGGCACAGATCCGCCTGATGGAGAAGCTGAAGAACCACCACGGAAAGAATAGCGTACTCGTGGTTCGTCCTGCCGATGCCGAGGAGACCACCGTCTGCTGGCGTATGGCTATGGAGAACGTCGATACACCGACCGCTCTCATCTTCTCGCGCCAGAACATCGAGATGCTGCCCGAGGGCAACGACTATACACAGGCCACTAAAGGTGCCTACGTTGTTGCTGGTTCCGACGAGGATTACGATGTCATCTTACTCGCTTCCGGCTCTGAAGTTTCTACGCTCGAGGCTGGAGCAAAGCTTCTGCGCGAGGACGGTATCAAGCTGCGTGTTGTCAGCGTTCCTTCTGAGGGCCTGTTCCGCAGCCAGCCGAAGGAGTACCAGCAGAGCGTGCTGCCTGCCGGCAAGAAGAAGTTCGGTCTGACCGCCGGTCTGCCCGTCAACCTCGAAGGTCTGGTAGGTGCCGACGGCTGCGTATGGGGTCTCGAGAGCTTCGGCTTCTCTGCTCCCTACAAGGTGCTCGACGAGAAGCTCGGCTTCACTGGCCAGAACGTCTATGAGCAAGTCAAAGCCTTGCTGAAATAAGTAATGGGAAATGAGTAATTATGATTACTTCTAAAGGCTGAGGATTATCATAAATAATATGGGGCTTGCTGGGTAATCATAATTACTAATTACTAATTTCTAATTACTGAATAAAAATGGATATAAAAGTTATCGGCCTTGCCAGCGATCACGCTGGCTTTGCCTTAAAACAGTTTGTGAAGAAGTACCTCGACGAGAAGGGATACGAGTATAAGGACTACGGCACCTATACTGAGGACAGCTGTGACTACAGCGACTTCGGCCATGCGCTGGCTCGTGGCATTGAGGCAGGCGAGGTGTTCCCCGGTATCGCCATCTGCGGCAGCGGCGAGGGCATCAACATGACACTCAACAAGCACCAGAGCATCCGCGCCGGACTCTGCTGGATACCAGAGATTGCCCACCTCATTCGTCAGCACAACAATGCCAACGTGCTCGTGATGCCGGGCCGCTTCATCTCTGAGGACACAGCCCGTGCCATTATGGACGAATACTTCAACACTGAATTCGAAGGCGGCCGTCACCAGAAGCGCATAGATAAAATACCTCTATGTATCAGCCATAATTCGTGAGTTCGACGAATTCACGTTAAACAACAACAACAATCACGGGGACAAGCCTGTCCCCGTGATTGTTGTCTTTATGATGGATGATTGCCCTTTTACTTGGCGTAGGCTACGGAACGTGTCTCGCGGATAACGGTAATCTTGACCTGACCAGGATAGGTCATCTCCGTCTGAATCTTATTAGCAATCTCGCCACTCAGTGCCTCAGTCTCGGCATCGTCCATCTTGTCGGCACCGACGATGACGCGGAGCTCACGGCCTGCCTGGATAGCATAGGTCTTGGTGACACCCGGATAGGACATAGCGATGGCCTCCAGGTCATTGAGACGCTTGATGTAGGCCTCGACAATCTCGCGGCGGGCACCTGGACGGGCACCGCTAATGGCATCGCACACCTGAACGATGGGAGCGAGCAGCGTCTGCATCTCCATCTCGTCGTGGTGGGCACCGATGGCATTGCAGATGTCGGGCTTCTCCTTGTATTTCTCGGCAATCTTGGCTCCATAGATGGCGTGTGGCAGCTCCGACTCCTCATCGGGCACCTTGCCGATGTCGTGCAACAATCCGGCACGCTTGGCTTTCTTGGGGTTCAGCCCCAGCTCGGCAGCCATCACTGCACAGAGGTTGGCCGTCTCGCGGGCATGCTGCAGGAGGTTCTGACCGTAGCTGGAACGGTATTTCATCTTACCGATGATACGGATGAGTTCTGGATGCAGGCCGTGTATGCCGAGGTCAATGGTAGTACGCTTACCTGTCTCAATAACTTCATTCTCCAGCTGTTTCTTAACTTTGGCCACCACTTCCTCGATACGTGCAGGATGGATGCGGCCGTCGGCCACAAGCTGGTGGAGTGCCAGTCGGCAGGTCTCACGGCGTATGGGGTCGAAGGCTGAGATGACAATAGCCTCAGGAGTGTCATCGACGACGATTTCAACGCCGCAGGCAGCCTCCAGTGCACGGATGTTACGTCCCTCACGTCCAATGACACGTCCCTTGACATCGTCGTTGTCAATGTGGAACACCGACACACTGTTCTCGACGGCCGTTTCAGTGGCTACGCGCTGTATAGTCTGAATGACGATCTTCTTGGCCTGTGCATTGGCATTGAGCTTGGCCTCGTCCATGATTTCGTTGATGTAGCTTTGGGCATCGGTCTTAGCCTCGTCCTTCATGGCTTCCACCAGACGTGCCTTGGCTTCGTCGGCACTGAGTCCAGAGAGTTCCTCGAGCTTAGCACGCTCCTGCAGCTGCATTTTCTCCAGCTCGTCGTGCTTCATGGCCAGCATTTTCTTCTCGTTGTCGATACGCGTCTGCTGGTTGTCAAGTTCATTCTTGCGGCGTCCCAGTTCCTCCTGTCGCTGATTAAGTGAGATCTCACGCTGTTTCAGGCGGTTCTCGCTCTGCTGGATGTGCTGGTTGCGCTGCTGCACCTCCTTCTCCAGCTCGCTCTTCTTGTTGAGGAACTTCTCCTTTACTTCGAGCAGTTTCTTCTCCTTGATTACTTCGGCCTCCCTGTCGGCGGCCTCTACCATTTGGTTATATTTCCCCTTAATAACATAGCGGAAAATAAAGTAGCCTACGGCAACGCCAACAAGCAGCGCCACCACAATGGCTATAATAGAAATTAAATCCATAATGTTTTATTAAATAAATATGTTGTTGTTAATATTCTCGCTCAGCCTTTCTCTTCAAGTGCGCCTTCGATTTCAGCAGTGAGCCGTTTGAGAATATTATCATAGGGGGAGGTGTCGTTGTGCGAACGCTCCTTCTGATATAATAGCGCGACATCGACAAGCGTCATCATCGCTATTACATGGTCGCTCTTCCGACCCTTATAAGCCTGTGAATAGGCGTTGTAGCGGTCGGTCACGAGCTTTGCTGCCGCACGGTAGTACTCCTCGTCTTCGCGATTGATGGTCACGTCGATTTCGGAATCATAGACATGCAGTCGGATATGTAGTATCTCTTTGTTCGGTTCTGCCATCGCTTACTAACGGATTAGTGTGCGTCACTTAAGATATCAATGCATTTGTTCACTTCTCTAATCAGCTTCGACAACCGTTTCTTGGCACCTTCCAGGTCACCATCGGTAATCTCGATCATCTTGGCTGTCTTCAACGAATTATAGTCACGGCTCTGCTGTTCCAGTTTGTCACGAAGTCCCTGAATGTCGCGTTCGTTCTGCTCTACGAGGGCATAGAGATCCTGATTCTCCTGTTTCAGTTGCTGAAAACGGAGAAGCATTTGGCGCACACGCGTTTCAAAATCCTTCAAAACTTTCTCGTTAGAGTTCATGTGATAACTCGTTAATTTCTACAAAAGTAATGATTATTTATGAATTACAAATTATGAATTAAGAATTATGCCAAAAGATTAAGTTTTTTTATCACTTATTATCTTCTTTTCGTTTTGGTTCCTTCTTGGCTAACATGACAACCTTGTACATGAAATCGGTAGTCCATTTCTCTGTAAAACCCAGACGCGCTCCAAGCTGACGGACGCCCACAGCGGTCTTCATGACACCTGCATCCTTGAAGTCGTTCTTGGTGAATATCTCATTGACGGTCTGTTCGGTAGCCGAATAGAGCGTCTTCTTGAAGATACTGGGTATGCGCAGCTTATATTTCATAAGGTTAGTCAAAAGCATGAGCATATCGTTGGTATATGCCTGGAACTGAAGAAGGTACGGTTGTACGTCCTGTAACTTACGGCAACGCTTGCGAATACTCAGATCTATCTCCTTGAAGAAGTCGTCGTCCAATCCGTAGATATCCTTCAGCATCTTCTTGCAGCGACTCCTCTCCCCTACTCCTAACTTATTGTTGACCGTAGGCACATGCAAGGTAGTCTTGAACACACGCAGATCGGGCAGTGCCGCCAGGTTGGAGATACCCAAATCGGCAGCCATCACTGCCTGGAAATAAACACGTATAAGCGTCATGAAATCTTCCATGCCGCCTGTCTTTTGCTGCTCATCAGAGCCTTTCTTTCCGAATAATTTACTAAAAAAACTCATATTATTATATATCTCATTGGTTCAATACTTCAAGCAAATCGGTTGCAAAGGTAGTGCAAACCAAGCGAAATGTGCAGGCGCGTAGTGTTAAATAATCTAAACAAACCGCAATCGTTCCCCTTTCAACGCTCTACTCTCATCAAAAAAAAGTACCTTTGCAGCCTAAATATAACGTTATATCATGAAAGGAATAGTTTTGGCAGGTGGGAGCGGCACACGCCTCTACCCAATAACCAAGGGCATCAGCAAGCAACTGATACCGATATTTGACAAGCCGATGATCTACTATCCGGTCTCGGTGCTCATGCTTGCCGGCATACGCGAAATACTGATTATCAGTACGCCGCATGACCTACCGGGCTTCAAGCGACTGCTGGGAACAGGCGAAGATATCGGCGTCCGCTTCGAATATGCCGAGCAGCCCTCACCCGACGGACTTGCCCAGGCCTTCATCATCGGAGAGCAATTCATCGGAGACGACTGTGCCTGTCTGGTATTGGGTGACAACATTTTCTACGGCAGCGGATTCACAGGCATGCTGCGCCAGAGCGTGGAGAACGCCGAGCAGCACGGACAAGCTACCGTTTTCGGATATTATGTCAACGACCCTGAACGCTACGGTGTGGCAGAGTTCGACAGAGAAGGCAACTGTCTCAGCATCGAGGAGAAGCCTGAACATCCGAAGTCAAACTACGCAGTGGTCGGACTATATTTCTACCCCAACAGTGTGGTGGAGATAGCAAAGAACATCAAGCCCAGCGCACGTGGCGAACTGGAGATTACCACCGTCAACCAGGAATACCTGCGACGCAAGACACTCAAGGTGCAGACGCTGCAGCGCGGGTTCGCATGGCTCGACACAGGAACGCACGACAGTCTCAGCGAGGCCAGTACCTTTATCGAAGTCATTGAGAAACGACAAGGCCTGAAAGTGGCCTGTCTGGAGGAGATTGCATACCGCAAGGGATGGATTAGCTGCGAACAGCTGCGTCAGCTGGCCAAACCAATGGCCAAGAACGGCTACGGACAATATCTCCTGCAACTGGCAGATAATGAAAACAAATAAGGAATAATACAACTTTTATATTATTATGGAAGAAAAGAAGAAGATTGAATCTGTTGAGAACAATGAGGCAGTCGTTGCTCAAAACATGGAAGAGTCATCGTTCGACATCAGAGCCATCTTTACGATGGTTGTTTTGAACTGGCAGTGGTTCCTGCTATCAATACTCATCTGCTTGTTCAGTGCCTTAATTTACCTGCGTTACACCTCGCCGGTTTATTCAGTATCAGCTAAGATGCTCATTAAGGATGAGGATCAGCGCAGACGAAGCACCAACCAGATTCTGGCTAACATGCGTGACTTCGGCGTCATCTCGAACAGTGAAGGTATCGAGAACGAAATTGAAGTGCTGCAAAGCAGAATCTTGGCAGAGGAAGTGGTGAAGAACCTCAAGATCTACACCGACTACTATTCTGACGGACGCATTAAGAAACAACTGATGTATAAGACGCAACCCATCAATGTCGATATCGACCCGTTGAGCCTGAGCAAGATGGATGACACGTTGAAAACCATCAAACTGACCATCACACGTGAAGGCAACAAATACCTGGTGAACGGTAAGATCTTAGAGCAGAAGGGTGTGCGTGAGTTCACCACCTCGTTCACCAACATGCCGGCAGCCCGCAAACTGGCATCAGCAGGTACCCTCACTTTCACCAGCAACCCAGGACGTGAGTTGAAGGACGGTGATAAGATGCATGTCAACATCATGCCAGTATCAGTGGTTGCAAGCCGCTATGTAGGTAGCATGAGCGTAGCTCCGACATCGAAGCTTACCTCTATTGCATTGATTACCCTACAAGACTTCAACGCCAATCGTGCATACGACTTCCTCAACGAGTTAGCCAACTGCTACAACGGTCAGGCCAATGCCGACAAGGACGAGATTGCACTCAAGACCGAGAAGTTCATCAACGACCGCATGGAGAAAATTAACCATGAGCTGGGACTGACCGAAAGTCAGATAGAAAGCTATAAGCGTAGCCACAATGTGACGAACATGAGCATTGATGCCGGCAACGCCGTACAGCGTTCAGGTGAGTTCTCCGACCAGTTGTCACAGGTGAACGCACAGATTCAGATGATTGACTACATGCGTGAGTATGTTGATAATCCTGCAAACCAATATCAGATCATGCCTTCCGGCGTTGGATTGAGCGATGCATCATCGGCAGCACTTATCAACGACTACAACAAGGCCGTACAGGATCGTAACCGTCTGCTGCGTTCAGCATCAGAGAACGCACCGCAGGTGATGACGCTCACCAGTACACTGGACGAGTTGCAGCGAAGCATCCGTACCTCACTGACTCAGGCTCATCGCAGCGCCGACATTCGTCGTCAGAGCATCAGCAATCAGTACAGCATGTATCAGGGCCGCGTCAGCAGCACACCGGCACAGGAGCGCGTGCTCACAGAAATCGGTCGTCAGCAGGAAGTAAAATCAGGACTTTACCTGATGCTGCTGCAGAAGCGTGAGGAGAACTCCATCTCACTTGCTGCTACAGCCGACAAGGGTAAGCTCATAGACAAACCCAGATACGGCGGTAAGGTCAGCCCCAAGTCAGCTATTATCCTGCTTATCTCGCTTATTCTCGGTGCTGGACTGCCCGCACTCATTATCTACTTGCTGCAGTTCCTGAAGTACAAGGTTGAAGGACCGGACGATCTGGCACGACTCACCAAACTGCCTGTAGTGGCTGAAGTGGCTGTGGCCAGCGAGAGTGCCAAGACAGCTGCGGGCATCGTAGTGCATGAGAATCAGAACGACCAGATTGACGAGATATTCCGCTCAATGCGTACCAATATCCAGTTCATGATGACCGACAAGCAGAAAGTCATCCTCTTCACGTCATCGACGTCGGGCGAGGGTAAGACGTTCAACGCTGCCAACCTTGCCGTCAGCTTCGCATTGCTGGGTAAGAAGGTGCTGCTGATGGGTCTCGACATCCGTAAGCCCGCACTGGGACGCCTCTTCAATATTGCCAACCACGAGGCAGGTATCACTAATATCCTGAACAAGGAAGAGATTAGCATCAACGATGTCAATGCACAGATCCTGCCGTCGGGAATCAACCCGAACCTCGACCTGCTGATGGCCGGTCCCATTCCACCCAACCCCACCGAGTTGTTGGCTCGTGAGAACTTGGGCACAATCTTTAACTATCTCAAGCAGGAGTACGACTACATTGTTCTCGATACTGCTCCTGTTGGACTGGTGACCGATACCTTCCAGATTGGCAAGTACGCTGACGTCTGCGTTATGATTGTACGTTCGGACTATACGCCAAAGGCCAATATCGGCATGATCAACACCATCCACACAGAGAACAAACTGCCTAACATGTGTATCGTACTCAACGGCGTGGATATGTCGAAGAAGAAGTACCGCTACTACTACGGCTACGGACGCTACGGCAAGTATGGACGCTACGGCTACGGTAGATATGGTTACGGACGCTATGGCTATGGCAACTACGGCTCTTATGGCAATTATGCCAACAGCCATTACGGAAAAGTAGACGACAAGTCAATTAAGAAGTAATTCAAGGTTTGGAGTTTTAGGTTCAGGTTATGACGATAGCTGTTGACTTCGACGGAACCATCGTTGAGCATAAATATCCGCAAATCGGCGAAGAGATTCCCTTTGCCGTTGAGACGCTAAAGATGCTCATCAGGGACAGGCACAAGCTTATCCTGTGGAGCGTACGCGAAGGACAATTGCTCGACGAGGCCGTTGAATGGTGCCGGGAGCGAGGCATAGAGTTTTATGCCGTCAACAAGGACTACCCAGAAGAGACACTTCAAAACAACCAGCATTTCAGCAGGAAAATAAAGGTGGATGTCTTCATTGACGACCGCAACATCGGCGGACTGCCTGACTGGGGAACTATCTATCGAATGGTGTCACGACGCAAGAGTTGGCACGAAATCATCATCGAAGATAGGGCACTCGACTTCCACTCCAGCTATGAACACCATCACCATGAAGTAAAGAAAAAAAAGAAATGGTGGCAAATATTATAATCAAAAAAGCCTGTCGGTTGACAGGCTTTTTTGATTATGGTTGTGCAAATTGTTGTACTGTCCGATAAAGGGCTTCCGGGTTACCCATATCATACATAACACCCTCCAGCCGAACACCCATCATACCATTCTTTTCGCGCACCTTCTCCAAAGCCGTTGTCAGCTCTATCTCACGGTAACGGTCACCGGCTTCATCTGCCTGTCGGATGTCCTGACCCAACTGGTCGAACACTTCTGCGGTCAGGATATACTGACCAAAAACGGAATAATAATGATGTCTTCCATCCTCATTGCGTACGCCAAGAAACTCCTCTGCATAGCTGGCCTTGGGCTTTTCAGTCATCATACTGACATTCAGCACCGACTCGTCCTTGTCTTCCCACACACCGCTCAGAATACCATAATGGCTCACATCCTTCAGCGGTACATCATGAATACTGACCATCAGCTGATTGTAACGTTCGTATTTCTCTATCATCTGCAAAGCGCACGGCTTATTGCTCAAGCTTCGATAGAGCGTGTCGCCCAGTAACAGCATCACCGGCTCGTTGCGGGCAAAGTCAACAGCCTGATAGACCGCATGTCCAAAGCCACGTTTCTCACGTTGATAGACATAGTGCAGACGCTTGCCGATGTCGAGGATGTGATTCTCATACTCTTGATTTTCAGGACTCAGCTTACGTAGATGATCTTCGGACAGGGGATGTTCGAAGAACTCCGCATACTGCATACGTTCCTCTTCCGACCCCAACACCAGACAGATTTCCTCTATACCGCTTTTGATAAGTTCTTCGAGTAAAATAAGAATTACGGGACGTACCTTACCATCAGGACAAGGTATGGGGAAGAAATCTTTTTTCAGCACGCGGGTTGCAGGATAGAGACGCGTGCCAAAGCCTGCCACGGGTATAATGGCACGACGCACGGTATGAACAGGATGCAACGTCAGTTTATAGGCTTTCAAGCCTATACCGTTGAGGTAATCGACCAATTGTAGCTGTGACTGCTCGTCACGTGCCAAGAACTGCACGGAACCGTCGCCGTGGGAACCGACACCTTTACCGCCATAGACCAACGGCTGAATATTCGGGTCACGCAGTGTTTCGTGCAACTTCGGAGCCCACAAGGCCGATGACATCGGGGCAATCTGACGGTCAAACAACTCCTCGGCCTCTGTCATCAGTTGTCCCAAAGCCTTCGCATCACCTTTAGCCATATAGTCAATTGCTTTCTGGACAATCTCATGATTGCGAACGCCTAACGCATCGTGCAGCAGTTGTTCCGACTTGTTCGACGCAAAAGGATAGGCCTTGTTCAAGTCACTCAGGATCTTAATGGTATCTTTTTCTACACAAAGGTCGGCAAACACCCAATATAATGGTTTCTTCACGTTCAGAGAACGTACCTCAATCTCATCACCATCAAAAGTCATCAGATTAGGCTTAACTCCAAAGGCGCAGGCTTGGTCAAGACGTCCACAACGTGACGACGTACGCAACTCACCCAAATAGGCGATATTCATCTCTCCCAGTGTGTTCAGGTTGAGATTATATATAAGATTGAACGCACGTGCGACAAGGACACAGATGGCTGCAGACGATGACAGACCGCTTTTAATCGGAAGCGTCATCTTGGTGATGCGAATGCTGACACCACCCACCTTATACCACTCAAGCATGTAACTGGCAACACCGGCACAATAGCAGAAGAAACTACCCGACTTCGCGATACGCTTCAGCTCCGCCTCGTTCATACGGCAGGAGAAGTCGCTCCACTGCCCAAGAATTTCAGGTGCTTCACTACTCATCTCGAAGATGGGGGATTTCTCAACCTCAGCATAGATACCTTGTTCTATACCCGTAACAATAGCTGCACCCGGCTGGACGTCAGCATTCATCGTACGGTAATGACCCGCCCAGTCTGTATGTTCACCGAAAAGACACAGGCGTCCTGGTACAAATAGTTTTATCATCGTAAAAATAACCTATTTATTGTTTAATATATTCGATTTATGTGACAAAGATAACATTTTTTATTGAAAAAACGCATTTTTCGATAGAAATATTTGGTATTTTCGTGCTTTTTGCATACTTTTGCACGCAGCTAATTAAAATTTATCGTACATCAAATCACAAAAAAGCAACGCCTATCGACACAAATATACTCAATAAAAATGAGTAAGAAATGAACAGATTCGCAGAAATGACCGACGAAGAGTTGGCCTTAAAGTATGTCGAGGGAAACAACCAAGCATTTGATGAGCTATTAGCACGAAACCAACAAAAGCTCTTCAATTATATTATGTTCATGGTTCACAACCAGGAACTGGCCAATGATATTTTCCAAGACACATTTGTTAAGATTATCACCAAGCTACAGCAGGGCAACTATACCGACTCCGGCAAGTTCTCCTACTGGATGACACGCATTGCTCATAACATTATCATGGATCTGTATCGTGAGCAGAGAAGCGAACATATCATTGAACCCAACAGTGAGAACGACCTCAGTAACCTGGGTGGTCAGGGCGGTTTGGAACAGAACCGTGAGATGGAGATGATCAATAGTCAGATAATGCGTGACGTTCGGCACATGATGGATAGCCTGCCTACTCCACAGCGTGAAGTAGTATATATGCGTATGTATCAAGACTTATCGTTCAAGGAGATAGCAGAAATAACCGGCGTCAGCATCAATACGGCACTGGGCCGTATGCGTTACGCCATTCTGAACCTGCGTCGCATGGCCAAGAAACACGACATCATGCTAAACGTGGAGTACGCCTGAAACAAACAACGGAGTACACCTCAAAAGAACACGAAAACGCCAGAAAAGCAGCGTTTACAAAGCTCTTAAATCATGAATAGTCTGTTCAGGAGTAGGACTCTTAAACACATAGCTGCCGCTAACCAACACATCGACACCGGCTTCCACCAGTCGTGGTGCCGTTTCTCCCTGCACACCGCCATCAACCTCAATCAGCGTATTGCAGCCCTTTGCAGCAATCAGCCCACGCAGGCGCTTGGTCTTCTCAATGATGTTTTCGATGAACTGTTGACCACCGAAGCCAGGATTGACACTCATGAGCAACACCATATCCACATCCTGTATGATATCCTCCAACACACAGACAGGCGTTGCAGGGTTCAGCGTTACACCGGCTTTCATACCAGCAGCATGAATCTCCTGAACGGTACGATGTAAATGAGTGCATGCCTCGTAGTGTACATTCATCATCATTGCACCAAGTTTGGCCGTCTGCCGGATATATTGCTCTGGATGAACAATCATGAAGTGAACATCAAGGGGCTTGGTACAAGCCTTGGCAACAGCTTCAAGTACAGGGAAACCGAACGAGATGTTTGGCACAAATACACCGTCCATCACGTCAAGATGAAGCCAGTCAGCCTCACTTCGATTAATCATCTGTATCTCACTGTCAAGATGCAGGAAGTCAGCCGCAAGCAACGAAGGTGATACTTTTGTCATGTCAGGAAACGCTGGTTTAAAATCAATTGAGGCAGTAAGAGACGATACTTCCGTCAGCCATTTTGGCCACACGATACGTATAGGCTATCTGCTTGATTAGGTTCAGGGTTCTCTCACTTGGTTTCAAAACGTTAGGGGTAAAATACTTCATAGGCAAATCTTTTTTTTATTAAGTACTTACATAACGTGAAAAAAAGGCAAATATTATATTATTGTACGTAATATTTTTCAATTTCTTTTACACCATTCAAGAAGTCCGATACACGCATGCGTTTCTTACCTGCCAACTGTAGTTCATCTACGGCCAAACAGGTATTTCCTCCTGTAGGAATGATGAGCATAGAACGATAGACATAGAGCATGACGTGTTCTTCACCAAGCGAAGAGACTGAACCGGTTGGAGCATTGACGCACCCTGTGACATGAGCTTTATAAATCTTCAACATGGTCTCTTTTCCGTCAGGTGATACAAGCATTGTCCAAGCACCTGGCACGGGCGACAATCCACGAACAAAGTTACGTATCGTTTCAGCATCTTTCGTCCAGTCAATACGACAGTTTTCTTTGAACAGCTTGGGTGCAGATCTCAACACCTCACCAGCCGTCATCAATTCCGACTGAGGGATACTGACAGGTACCCCATCCGCCGCAATGATAAGATCGAGCGTCTCAAGACAGATGTTGGCACCCAACTGCATCAGACCGTCATAGACATACTCCACGTCGGCATCAGCAGGTATATCGAATGGCTGTTGCATGATGACACGGCCAGTATCTATCTCATGATCGAGGAAGAATGTGCTCACTCCCGTACGCTGCTCACCATTGATAATCGCCCAATTAATGGGTGCGGCACCGCGATACTGGGGCAGCAAGGCAGCATGTACATTAAACGTACCGTATTCTGGCATTGCCCAGACCACTTCAGGCAGCATGCGGAAGGCAACGACAACCTGTAGGTTAGCACCATAGCTGCGAAGCTGTTCCACAAACGCCGGGTCTTTCATCTTCTCAGGCTGAAGAACGGGTAAGCCATGCTCTAAGCTAAACTGCTTGACAGCTGATGGCTGAAGTACGCTACCGTGTCGTCCGACAGGCTTATCAGGCTGTGTTACTACAGCCACAACATTGTAGCCTGCTTCTATTATAGCTTGTAACGTCGGTACTGCAAACTCTGGCGTACCCATAAATACGATTCTTAAATCTTCCTTCCGCATATTAATAGTAAATCAAAAATAATTGAATTGAAAATCGAAAATCCCCAAAAACAGTTCACTCTTGGCTCATGTCCGCCACCATCTTACGATACATCTCATATACCCGTTGTCGCGGCACATATCCCTTCAAGTGCTCTTCGGTATCGAGTACCGGCAACCAGTCGGCACCTGTCTTGTCAAAAGTCTTCATGACCTCAGCCATCGACTGCGAGTCATGCAATAAGGCAGCCGGCTGTGTCATCAACTGTGAGGCACTGAAATGATGATACAGTTCTATACGGAACACCACATGACGGATGCGGCGGATATCGATTTCACCTAAAAGTTTGCCGGCTGCATCGAGTACGGGAAGCTGGCTGTTGTGACTGCGTGAAATCTTGTGGACAATCTGTCCCAGTTCCATATCAGGGTCAACGGCCATGTAGTCATGGTCAATAACAGAGTCAAGACTCATAAGTGTCAACACAGCATTGTCGGTATGATGGGTGATAAGCT
Source organism: uncultured Prevotella sp. (assembly GCA_905236875.1). Taxonomy (GTDB): domain Bacteria; phylum Bacteroidota; class Bacteroidia; order Bacteroidales; family Bacteroidaceae; genus Prevotella. Next base: position 13,508 of record CAJOQT010000002.1, read on the forward strand.
GTCCACGCTTGGCCAGACGCATGCCGTAGATGCTATGCGGTTCAAAAATAATAATAGTAAGGTAGGCACATACAGAAGTAATCATTAACGGCATAAAAAGATTGTAGCCGCTCGTTATCTCTGCGATGAGAAAGATACCCGTCAGCGGAGCATGCATTACACCCGACATAACTCCTGCCATTCCCAACAAAGCGAAGTTTTTTTCCGGCACATAGACACCTATGCCATGTTCGTTCCAAAGACGGGCAAAAAGGAAGCCAGAAAAACAGCCGATGAACAAACTCGGCGCAAACGTTCCGCCAACTCCACCAGCACCATTGGTGGCACTAGTAGCAAACACTTTGGTCAGCAATACCAACGAAAGATAGGCAATGAGCCACTCGCTATGTCCATAGAAGAGTGAACCTTCAAGTATCTGATTCCAGTCGGCCTCCGTCCGTCCGTTAAGCAACAGGCTGATGGCCTGATAACCCTCACCATACAGACTGGGGAACAGGAAAATGAGTAGGCTAAGCATCACACCACCAATAGCCAGGCGCACATAGGGTTTTTCCTTGAAACGGGCAAACAGGCCTTCCGTAGCAGTCATCATACGAATAAAATAGAGACTGACAAATCCGCAGAACATGCCTAACAGCACCGTAGCAGGGATTCGCTCAACGGTCCAATCAGAGTCAATATGGAAAGTAAACAGGGTATTATCGCCACTGAAGATATATGTGAAACAGGTAGCAGTGACACACGACACGAGTATCGGCAATAGCGAAGCCATTGTCAGGTCAATCATTAGCACCTCCAGCGTGAATACCAGTCCAGCAATGGGAGCCTTGAAGATTCCCGCTATAGCCCCAGCAGCACCACAACCGATGAGAAGCATCAGTGTGCGACTGTCTAGTCTTAGGATACGTCCCAGGTTTGATCCGATGGCAGAACCTGTAAGGACGATAGGAGCTTCAGCTCCAACCGAACCACCGAATGCAATAGTGATAGCCGACGACACCACACTGGACCATGTATTATGTGCCTTCAGACGGCTTTGTTTGGAACTGATGGCATAGAGAATCCGTGTGATACCATGGGAAATGTCGTCACGAACGATATAACGCACAAAGAGCGATGTCAAGTAGATACCTACAATGGGTAAAACCAAATAAAGCCAGTTGACTCCTGTGCTATCCGCCTGTCCCATCAGCAATGCGCTAATCTGATTGATAAGCGAATGTAGGATGAAGGCTGCCACCGCCGCAAAGAAACCCACCAACAGCGCCAAAATGATGATAAACAGTCTATCACTGACGTGCTTCAGTCGCCATTCATGCAAGCGATCAAGCCATTGCGGTGTCTTCGTGTCTGTTGTATAGTTCTCCATCTATAAATACCCTGTCTTCCTCTACTTACGAATAATTGTCACCTCACCATCGGAACGCAAACGAATAATGCTACTAGGCTGGTGTGGCTTATGCTCCTGACGACGACTCCAGCAGACATAATCCACGGCTTCCAACAGCACAGGGTCTATATCGCAATAGTTCTGTGCCGCAGGCTGGCCACTGATATTGGCACTAGTACTGACCAGTGCCTTCTGGAAACGATAACACAATTCCTTGGAAAAAGGCTCGTTGGTAATGCGCAATGCTATGGAGCCATCCTCTGCAACAAGGTTATTAGCCAGATTGACTGCACCGTCAAGAATCAGCGTCGTAGGCTTGCCGTTACCATCTTTTAGACTGTCAATCAATTGCCAGGCCACTTCAGGCACATTCCTTACATAACGTTGTAGGCGGGCATCGCTATCGACAAGACAAATGAGAGCCTTCGAGTCCTCACGTTGCTTGATCTGATAAACATGGCTAACGGCCTCAGGGTTCGTTGCATCACAGCCGATTCCCCACACCGTATCCGTCGGATAGAGGATTACCCCACCCCGTCGCAACACCTCCACTGCATTCTTAATATCTTGTTCTCTCGTCATGTCATTATACTTTCTCGGGACAAAGGTACAAATTTTCCAACGAAAATACACGTTATTCGAAATAAAATGTATAATTTTGCAGCGTTTTAACAGTCACATAATCAAGAATGAAATATAGGAACAAATTGTTGCTGTTGTTTCTACTGCTGGTTGGGCTCCCCTTAACCAAAGTTTTAGCCAGCGAAGTGAAACAACTCAACATCATTGCACAACTTCACCCTGACGGTTCTGCTACGGTGGAAGAGTATTGGCTGATCAGTCTTGACGACGAAGACGCAAAGACCGAATGGTACGTGGCACATCACGGACTCAAAGGCATGCGTATCGAAGAGTTGACGGTGAAGGGCTTTGTCCCTGGACATCAGGGATTGACACCTTTTGAAACACTTGACGAATGGGACATCAACGCAAGCCGTGAGGAGAAGGCCGGCAAGTGCGGTCTAGCCAACAATGGCAAAGAGATATGTTGGGGTTTCGGCGACTACGGCGAGCACGAGTACATTGTACGCTATGAACTGAAACATCTGGTAAAGTCGTACGACACCTGCGACGGTTTCAATCATTGCTTCGTCGATATGAACTGCATAGTAGAGAACGCCAAGGTTACTATTACTGCGACTGACAGCATCGCACTTTCGGAGGAGAACACACGCCGATGGGCATTCGGTTATGAAGGACGAATAGAATTCGAGGGCAACAGCATCGTAGCAACACCCAATGACTGGATTGGCAACGGCAAACGAATCATTATCATGCTCGAGATGAACAAAGGCATATTCACTCCCGACACGGAGGGCGGTGAACCTTGGGCTGACAAGAAGCAGCGTGCTCTTGACGGCAGTGACTTTGATTCCAGCAGCGAAGAGGATGATATGGATTTCTGGGATTGGGTTCTTACCATTGGACTCATCATCGGCAGTATTATCCTATATTGTTGTGCGTCACTCATCGGCTCTTTATTAGGCTCACTGCTCATCATTGCCCTCTATGTCCTGTGGTGGTTTCTGTCTCTCTCCCCACTACGTACCTGGTATCGTCGCAAAAAACTCGGTATCGAAGAAGGCCGTTATTTCCGCGACATCAAGCCTGAATGGACACTAATGAACAACATGATGACAATAGACGACCTAAGCTATTTCTGGGGCATGAGCAAGGAGCGTGTTATCGGTGCCCTGCTACTACGATTAATGGCGCGTGGAGACATCACAATCGTCAGAGAGACCTACAAGGGTAAGATACACGACATGCTGAAAATTGTGAAACCAGCCTATCAGATTGACAAGGAGATGAGTGGCGATGACCGTCTGAGTCAACACGTACTGAAACTGTTGACACTGGCTTCTGGCAATGACCTTGTCTTGCAGCCTGATGAATTCAAGAAGTGGTGCAAGGTGAAGAGCCATGCTTCCGACATCAAGAACTTTTTGAAGATGCTGGAAACAAAGTATGACAAGCAATACATTATTGATCAGGCTGCCGACCTTTATGGTCTAAAGGCATTCTTAAAAGATTTCTCGTTGCTGAATGAGCGTTCGATGATGGAAGTCAGACTATGGGATCAGTATATGGTCTATGCAGAATTTTTCGGACTGGCCAACAAGGTGAGAGCCGAGATGTCGAAGATCTGTCCAGAATATCTGAACATGTCTCCGCTGGCCAAAAGCCTCAGCGTAGCAGAAGACAAAGACATTGTCTATCTGTTCAGTGACTCAATCTATACAGCGGCATCGAATGCTATTGAGCGCGCAGCCGATCATTCTTCAAGGTCATCCTCTTCAGGTTTCTCCAGCTTCTCGTCAAGCAGTGGCGGTGGCGGATATTCCGGCGGTGGTGGCGGCGGCGGAAGATAGGTGTAGATCTTCTGAAATAACCATCATATAATAAACAAAAAATATTAACTTGAATATAATTATGAAACAGTACAGACAATGGATGATTGCCACCATCCTCATACTTTGTGGCATTATTGCTCACGCACAAGTTGTCATTACCTATCCTGACCCGTTCCTGACAGATGACACACGTCCAGACGGAGTATTATTCCTTCCCGCCCCGCCCGAAGTAACAGACCCGGCATTCTACAACGACTTCTACTTCTATCAGTGGGGTAAACAGCAGAGGGACACTCCGTTTGGCCTACAAGCCAAACAGGATGGACCGATGGAACTCTACGAGGCGTTCTCCGCAGCATTTGGAATGACCATAAGCCCGGGACTGACACCTGAGATAGACAATCTGGCAGGAGGTGCCGGCAGCGACGCCCACCGTGCCAACAAACGTGTTAAGAACTACTACCAGCGCAAACGCCCCTTCGTACAATTTGCAGAACCGTCGCTGGTACCTGAGACGGAAGAGGAAGAAGCCAAGGACTATAGCTACCCTTCAGGACACGCCACCCGTGGCTATGTCTATGCCATGACATTGGCACTTATTGAACCTGACTCCACCAATGTCCTGATGAAGCGTGCATACGAATATGCGCTGGGACGTGTCGTTGCCGGCTATCATTACAAGAGCGACATCGACGCATCTGCCATTCTTGCCGCATCCATCATGGGAGCATTAGCTGGCAACGATGCCTTCAGAAGGCAGTTGGAAAAAGCAAGAGAAGAGTACGCACGGCTCAAGAAATAATCAGCATCATACACCTATTGACACCAAGTGATTCCTTACTATAATCAGAACTCACTGGTGAAGTGGAACTTAATATGCTTGAAGTCCTCTTGTGCCATCTGGAGCATATAACCTGAGTCGGCGAGAAAAACGTCACGTCCCTCCTTATCCTTGGCCATATACTGGTATTTGCGTTTCTTGAACGACTCCAGCTCCTGCTCATTGTCGCTCTCAATCCAACAAGCCTTATACAGATGGACTGGTTCCCAGCGGCATTTCGCGTTATACTCGTTCTCCAGACGATACTGGATGACTTCAAATTGTAGCTGGCCGACGGTGCCAATGACCTTACGGTTATTGAACTGGTTGACAAACAACTGCGCCACGCCCTCGTCCATCAGTTGGTCAATTCCCTTCTGCAACTGCTTTGATCTCATGGGGTCATCGTTCTCGATGTACTTGAACAACTCTGGCGAAAACGACGGCAGTCCGCGAAAATGCAACTGCTCGCCCTCGGTCAGCGTGTCGCCAATCTTAAACAGTCCACCCGTATCAGGCAGTCCGACGATGTCACCAGGCCACGCCTCATCAATGGTACTCTTACGTTGCGCCATGAACTGCGTGGGTGAAGTGAAGCGCAATGTCTTGCCCTGTCGTACATGCAGATAGGGCTGGTTACGCTGGAAACGTCCACTACAAACCTTACAGAATGCAATACACGAGCGATGGTTGGGGTCAATATTTGCTGTTATCTTAAAGATAAAGCCCGTAAATTTTGACTCCACTGGCTCCACCATACGTTCTTCAGCCTTGGTAGGACGAGGCGATGGGGCAATCTCCACAAAACACTCAAGCAGTTCCTGAACACCAAAGTTATTAAGGGCGGAACCAAAGAAGACCGGTGCAACCTCGGCACGACGGTAGGCCTCGACATCAAACTCGGGATAAACGCCATCCACCAACTCCAAGTCATCGCGCAACTTAGCAGCATCCTGATGACCGACGCGAGCATCCAGATCGGGGGAACCAAGCTCCACACTTACTTTCTCGGTGACACGCTGCTTGTCGGGGGTGAAGAGATTAAGCTGCTGCTCATATATATTATAGACACCCTTGAACTTCGCACCTTGATTGATGGGCCATGACAAAGGACGTACACTGATTTCCAGTTCTTTTTCTAACTCGTCGAGCAGGTCAAAGGGGTCACGACCTTCACGATCCATCTTATTGATGAAGATAATGACAGGAGTATTGCGCATGCGACAGACATTCATCAGTTTACGGGTCTGTGTCTCAACACCTTTAGCACTATCGACCACGATAATAGCCGAATCAACGGCGGTCAGCGTGCGATAGGTGTCCTCGGCAAAATCCTGGTGTCCAGGAGTATCAAGAATATTCACCTTGTAATCATGATAATCGAACTCCATAACCGAAGTCGATACGGAGATACCACGCTGTTTCTCAATATCCATCCAGTCACTGGTGGCGGTCTTCTTGATTTTGTTACTCTTCACCGCACCGGCCACCTGTATCTGTCCACCAAAAAGCAGGAACTTCTCAGTCAACGTGGTCTTACCGGCATCAGGGTGCGATATAATAGCAAATGTTCTTCTTCTTTCTATCTCGTTCATAATTTCTCAATACATTCAGCAAGACTCTCTTCCCAATAAGGAATCTCAATGCCATAGGTTTGTTTAATCTTCGTCTTGTCCAGCACACTATAGTGCGGACGGTTGGCTGGTGTGGGATATTCACTGGTATGCAGCGGACGGACATGACAGCCAGTAATGCCAGCCAAACGATGGATCGCCTTGGTAAAATCATACCAACTAATGACGCCCTCATTAGAGAAATGGAACACGCCAGGAACAACACCTTTCTCAATGGCCACGAAAATGACACGTGCTAAATCATGAGCATAGGTCGGTGTGCCTATCTGATCGAAGATAACACCCAGTTCAGGTTTCTCTTTACCCAACCGTATCATGGTCTTCACGAAGTTGTTGCCAAACGTCGAGTACAGCCAAGCCGTACGGATAATCATCGTATGACGGCAGAACTTCGAAACACCCAGCTCACCAGCCAGTTTTGTAGAGCCATAGACACTGTCAGGACAAGGCGTGTCTGTCTCCACGTATGGGGTATGCTTTGTACCATCGAACACATAATCCGTCGAAATCTGTATCATCCAGCCTCGGCGTTTCTCTATGGCAGCAGCAAGATAAGCTGGTGCAACAGTATTGAGCGACGTGGCGAGTTCCTTATCATTCTCCGCCTTGTCAACAGCTGTATAGGCGGCACAGTTCACAATGCCGTCAATCTGGTTCTCAGCCACAAACTGCTCAACAGCCAGCTGGTCGGTAATATCCAGCTCTGCAACATCTGTATTAAAATAGGTATGCTGAGGATAGTCCTTCTCCAGCAGCTGCATCTCATTTCCCAATTGGCCATTACAGCCAGTAATCAATATTTTCACCTTGTTATACTTACTATTATAAATTATCGATTTACTATTCATTTAACCTTCAACCCTCGACTGTTGTCCGTCGTCCGTTGTCCGTTGTCATTCTTCACCCTTTGCTCCATTCAAGTAATGGTCGTTGAGCATTCCGATAAGTGTCGTTATCTCTTTGACGGCATGCTGGGTGTTGAGGGAAATATCCTTCTTTTGCAGTCGTAGCATCATAACACCATAAAGCGAGTTGAAACAGGTTTCTATCTCGTTCTCTTCCTTGTGGGCACCACGGTTTCGCAACTCAACAATAAAAGGTAGTACCTTGTAGTATTCAGCATTGTAGAACGGGAAGTCGGAACTGCTCAAAAGCTGTGCATGCAACTCTTCCAATTTCTGCAATGTCACCTTGTTTATTTGCAGATGCCCCTGTTCACGACAACCCTCACTGTTCATCATCGTTATCAGGTTACCAAACCAGTCGGTCTCTTCTTCTTTCTGTTCGTCAGTATAGTCGAAACGATCGATGTACTCGCGACGAATACGGCCTAACGAACAGCCAAACGCCCTGATCGTATCCTCTATCTGCCACATATACAGCAGATATTCTGCAATGTTCTTTTTCTTTAACTCCTGTGCTACATACATAAGTTTTTGACCTTAAAAGAACCTATAAAGATTCGTGAATGTGCCGAAAAGGAAAATCAGTGAAAATATGACAACGACTGCACCAATAATCTGATTGATGATTTTGATACCGTTCTCGTCGAAGATTCCACGTACCTTATCCACCAGCCATGTCAGGCCGAACCACCAGAGCAATGCGCCACCCACAATACTTGCAAAACCGATAAACATTTCAAACGGATGGTCAGGAATGACAAAGGCAAACTGAGCGAACAAGCCCATAAAAAGAAAAACAATAAGGGGATTGCTGAACGTCACTAAAAATGCCGTCCACGTGTTATACCACAGCGATCCGCGCTGCTTGCCGGAATGATGGATATTTTTTGTCGGATTGCTGCGCCACGTATAAATACCAAAAGCCAGCAATAAAATACTACCGATAATCTGAAGATAGAACTTATTCTGATTGTTACTGACAAAATCCATGACAAACGACATACCAAAACCCGTGATACCAGCATATATAATATCGCTGACAGCAGCACCGATACCCGTCACAAAACCATACCAGCGACCTTTGTTCAAAGTACGCTGAACACAGAGAATGCCCACCGGCCCCATCGGGGCAGAAGCAATCATTCCGATAAGCATCCCTTTGAAGATGAGATCTACTATATTATATATAGGAAATGGCATAACGACTGCAAAGATACAAAAAATATACGAAAAGTAGTCGATTTTCTCACGAAAAACTTTGTTTTATTGTTTTTTTTTCATATCTTTGCGCACTAATATTACTTGAACCAAGCAACTTTTAACTGAAACATCATAAGATATGAACGCACAAACAACAATGAAGCCATACGTAATTGGCTTGGATTTAGGAGGAACCAACTCCGTTTTCGGAATCGTTGACGCACGTGGAGAGATAAAGGCTACCACAGCTATCAAGACTGGCGGATACGAGAAGGTAGAGGATTATGTAAAAGCTTCCGTCGATGCACTGCAAGTTATCATCGACCAAGTGGGTGGCATTGACACCATCAAGGCTATGGGCATCGGCGCACCAAACGGAAACTACTACAACGGAACCATCGAGTTCGCGCCCAACCTGCCGTGGGCTACCAACGGTATCGTACCGCTCGCACAGCTCTTCAGTGATGCGCTAGGAGTTCCCGTGGCACTCACCAACGATGCCAATGCCGCTGCACTGGGTGAAATGATCTATGGTGTGGCACGTGGAATGAAGAACTTCATCGTTATCACACTGGGTACAGGTGTTGGTTCTGGCATCGTGGTAAATGGACAGCTACTGTATGGACACGACGGCTTTGCAGGTGAACTGGGTCACGTCACCATGGTTCGTGAGAACGGACGTTCATGTGGTTGCGGACGCACAGGATGCCTTGAGGCTTACTGCTCGGCAACGGGTGTGGCACGTACCGCACGTGAGATGCTGGCCAAGACCGACCGCCCGTCACTGCTTCGTGAGATGAACCCAGAAGACATCACATCACTCGATGTCAGCATTGCAGCTAGCAAGGGCGACGAGATGGCAAAGGAAATCTATGAGTTCACTGGTAAGATGCTCGGCGAGGCATGTGCCGACTTCACTGCTTTCAGCTCTCCAGAAGCCTACATCTTCTTTGGTGGCATGGTAAAGGCTGGGGACCTCATCATGGAACCTATCAAACGTGCATACAACGAGCATGTGATGAACATCTTTAAGGGCAAGGCACAGTTCCTGGTAAGCGGACTGGATGGAGCAAGTGCTGCCGTGCTGGGAGCATCAGCCATCGGCTGGGAAATCCAATAATCCCCGTCATTCCGCCAAACCGATAAAGCAGTATCTACCTTTTCCCAGGCGGATACTGCTTGTTCTTTTGCTACTGGAAAATGTAATTAATCGCACCTATGTAACCTCAAACAGATAAATAGGATCATACAAAAGGAAACCATTATGAAGAAACAAGAGAACGAAAAGAGTATGGTAGCAACTGCCGGTAAGGACAAGTCGTTTGACCATAAGCGTCACATCTACGGTGCTATCCTGGGTCCGTTGTGTGCCCTGTTGGTTTGGCTCACACCCATTGAGGGACTCACTGGTGAAGAGCATCGGCTACTTGCCATCATGTCATTGGTAGCAATATGGTGGATTACCGAACCTGTACCCATTCCAGTGACATCATTATTAGGTCCAACGCTGTGTGTCCTTGTTGGCGTGGTGCCGATGAAGACAGCCTTTGAGGCTTTTGCTAATCCTATGATTTTCCTTTTCATGGGTGGTTTCCTAATTGCTAAAGGTATGATGGTGAATGGGTTGGACAAACGCATAGCATACGGCATTATGTCAATGAAATGGGTTGGAGACTCTCCTCGTCGTATTTTCCTTGCGATGGGTGTCGCCTGCATGATTTGTTCGGGTTGGATCAGCAATACCGCCACTGCAGCTATGATGTTTCCAATCTCACTGGGATTACTGGAGGCTATCCGTGAGATGATGGCCACCAATGGTCGTCACATTGACCTGTCTAACTACAAATATGCCACAGGACTGATGCTAATGACTGCCTATGCCTGTTCTATTGGTGGTGTGCTGACTCCGATTGGCACTCCTCCGAATATCATCATGCTGGGTTTTCTGGAGGAGTTGGCTCCACAGGCTCCACAAGTGACATTCTTCGACTGGATGGTATGGGGTTTTGTAGCGATGGTGGCTTATTTTGCCGTTGCTTATTTTGTGCTATGGCGAATGTTCCCTGCTGACGTGAAGCACATAGATGGTGCACATGAGTTTATCAAGAAACACGCCAAGGAGCTTGGCCGATGGACGCGGGCACAGAAGAACACTTTAATTGCTTTCGGCGTGGCAGTGGTCATCTGGGTTGCTCCGGGCATATTAAGCATGCTATATGGCTCTAATTCTGACATCGTCAAGGAGTTCAACAAGTACTTACCTGAAGAGATGGCAGCAATGATTGGCGGACTGTTACTTTTCTTCCTGCCAGTCAATATCAAGAAAGGTGAGATGACCATGAAATGGAAGGACGGCATGGCAGGTATTGAGTGGGGAACACTACTTCTCTTTGGCGGTGGTCTGGCGATGGGTAACCTGATGTACTCTACAGGTCTTTCCGATTGGACTGGCGAGGGTATCCGTCAACTGATGGGTGGTCATCCATCCGAGTTGTTATTTGTCGGTATATTCTGTGTGAGTGGTCTGCTCTTATCAGAACTTACTTCGCACACTGCTGCCACGAACCTGATTGCCCCGATAGCTATCAGCACAGCTCTTTCTATGGGTTTCAGTCCTATTCCCGTTGCAGTAGGCATTGCACTTTCGACATCTCTTGGTTTCATGATGCCAGTGTCAACGCCGCCCAACGCAATCGTGTATGCCTCCGGCTATGTACCAATCACGAAGATGATCAAGTCGGGTGTGATTATCGACTTGATTGGCATCTTCCTGATTACGATACCTGTCGTAATGCTGTTGGTAAAGCTGATTATGTAGGACGGAAAACTAACGTCATAGGTCAAAAGACGACTTTTCTTCCTTGACGGATGAAGATTCCCTTTGTAGGATGGCTGACAGGCTGTCCTGACAGGTTGTAGTAAGGGGGATTGTTGTCGTCAACAACAGGTGTATGGATGCCTGTGACAATGACGTTTATCGAGGCTTCAAACTCTATCTCCTGTGTAGGTAGTATGCAGTCGCTAACGATATGAAGCGCATCCGGGTCTGCGAGAGGTGCAGCAATCTCTATCCATCGTTCCTCACCGGGTAATAGCCCAAGAAGCGTTTCCGTCGAGCGGACATCGCCGATAGCAAAGTACGCATCGCGATAGATGGGAGCTATTCCTTCGTTGGTAACCAGCAGACACGTCGTACCACTTCCCACATCTGGAGAAGAGGGGTCCGGATTAGCAGAGAAGTCTGTCATGCACTCCTTCACCACAAAGCGATAACCCGTTGCCATCGATCCATCGAAAAAACGTTGTGGCGTTCCGTAAGTACTGCCTGGTGCATCATTGGCAATCATGAAGGTGATGTGGTACTTAGCTGCCTGTTCTTCCCATGTGTGACCATACATCCCCGCAGGATTCAAGAAGTTCTTCTGGTCACTCGCCTTATAGTAGCTGATTTCACCACCGCAGACGCCCTGCTGCCATCGCGTTCCCCGACCGATGGCATTCCAGCACTCCTCATTATAACCGTCGCTCGAACCGATCTCATGGTCTTTATGCATGAACGAGTCATCGAAAAGACCAAAGCTGAGTGCCATCATCTCATTGTCATCCACAACAGGCGAATACTCGTCGTCAGCAGCATCAATGGATACGAGCCACGGCAAGCCGTCAGCAACAGCGCTCATGTGGAGGAAGAACTGTTTTTGAAAGTCTTTAGAGGGAAAGTTGACACCTAACCGCAGTTTTGTGCCATAGATATGATACTCTGCCCAATGGCCGAAACCCACCTCCAGAAAAGCAAGACGCGGATCGTGGGCATAGCGGCTGACAAAGTCAGCATAAAACTGTAAGGTAAACCGTTGCAGCTCTACATTGCTCCAATCAGCATAGTAGGTAGGTCCGTCACCACCAGGATTACTCGCGTATGTCTCGTTGTAGTCGGATCGTTGTTTGATATATTCGGGAACTGCCGTCGTACCCTTTTTGCCATCGACATCGGTTCCCGAAGGATATTCATATCGGAAACGGGCAACGAGCTGATGACCTCGACTGGCTACCTCTTCCAGCAGTTGGTCGAAGGATGACCAATCGTAGAGGATGGTGCCGTTAGTCTCACATCCCGTTACCACCTTACATGGTAGGCAGTAGGAAAACTCCAGCTGTATGCTCTTGCCGTAAGTGGCATCACGGTCTTCAGCCTCATCAGGCCACAGCACTAGTCCCGTCATGGGTTGCGGATGGGTAATTTGTCTTATAAGCGACATTGTTTGGGGTGTCTGTGCTTTGGAGACACCAAACATTAGGCAGCATGCTGCAAGTAGATAAAAAGATTTCATAGACTTCTATAAATTAAGAAAATCATTCACATTTCATCATTCATAATGCCTGCAAATGTACCACTTTTTTTTCATTTCTGCAAGAAATATAAGAAAAAACAAAAGAGGTTGGTGCAGGACGCTACCAACCTCGAAAATATAATTGATAAGATGCATATTAACGCTAATGTCGTCTTATCGTGGGCAAATTTACGACATTATAGGATAAAATGCAAATTTTCTCGTAAGAAATTGCGATTTACTTACGATTTTACAAAAATTTCGATAAAAAATTTGCATATTAAAAGATTAATGTGTACTTTTGCACCCGTAAACATAAAAACAACGAATATATGAATAGTATGACAAATGCATGGTGGTGGCGTAGCTCGAGATCGGAATAGTCGCGAGGTACGTAGCCTGTATGTATAAATCATCAGATAGAGAAGGCTCGTCGTTTACGCGACGAGTCTTTTTTGTTTAATATTTGATAATTGATAATTATAAGCGATATGAGTTATTTGGTTGATGAAAAAGGATTCTACGGAGAGTTTGGTGGCGCTTACGTGCCAGAGATTCTCTATGCAACGGTAAAGAAGTTACAAGAGGAGTATCTGCCTGTCCTTGAGAGCCGTGAGTTTCAGGAAGAGTACATGTCACTGCTTCGTGACTATGTCGGTCGTCCTTCCCCACTCTATTATGCAAGGCGGATGAGTGAGAAGTATGGTTGCAGACTATACCTGAAGCGTGAGGACCTGAACCATACAGGTGCCCATAAGATTAACAACACCATCGGTCAGATTCTTCTGGCAAAGAAAATGGGTAAGAAACGTATCATTGCGGAGACGGGAGCCGGCCAGCATGGCGTTGCAACGGCTACAGTATGTGCACTGATGGACATGCCCTGCGTGGTATATCAGGGGGCACTGGATGTGGAGCGCCAGCATGTAAACGTGGAACGCATGAAAATGCTGGGTGCCGAGGTTCGTCCTGTAAAGACTGGCAACTGGACACTGAAGGATGCTACAAACGAGGCTATCCGCGACTGGTGCTGTCACCCTGCCGACACATTTTACATCATAGGCAGCACAGTTGGTCCGCATCCATATCCCGACATGGTGGCAAGATTGCAAAGCATTATCTCCGCAGAGATCAAGGAACAACTGCAAGAGAAGATAGGCCGCGACTATCCTGACATCCTCATGGCCTGTGTGGGTGGCGGCAGTAATGCCGCTGGCACTATCTATCACTACATTGATGATGAGCGAGTTCGCATCGTATTGGCCGAAGCGGGTGGTCAGGGAGCCGATACGGGACATACGGCAGCAACAATCCATGCTGGTCGTTTAGGCATCCTACACGGAGCAAAGACACTGGTAATGCAGACACCCGACGGTCAGATTATTGAGGCAGAGAGCATCTCGGCAGGTCTTGACTATCCTGGCATCGGTCCGATGCATGCCAATCTGGCTTCCCAGCACCGTGCTACAGTCTATAGCATCAACGATGACGAGGCGGTACGTGCTGCCTATGAGTTGACACGTCTGGAAGGTATTATACCGGCTCTGGAGTCGGCCCATGCTATCGCCGCTCTCTCAAAGATGCAGTTCAAAGCTGACGATGTGGTTGTCCTGACCGTTAGTGGTCGCGGTGATAAGGATGTCGAGACATATCTGAACAATAAAGATATGGCAGGAGAATACGGAAACTTTTAATAAGTAATTAGCAATTAGTAATGTGTAATTATGATTACCTATCAATACAAGACAGCAAGTAAGACGATTCTGGGCGACCTTTATACGCCAGTCGGTGTGTATATGCGTTTGCGTGACCTCTATCCACAGAGTGCACTGATGGAGAGTTCAGACTATCACGACAAGGATAATTCACGGTCGTTCATTGGCATCAATCCGATGGCCAGCGTCTCCGTGGCACATGGATTCGCGTTCATCACTTTTCCCGATGGAGCCACAGAGCGCCATGAGATGGGTGCCAATTATGGAACAGCCGAAGCCATCCACGCGCTTATCGATCGCATCCATGTGGAAGGCGAGCATGCAGAGCTGTGCGGCCTGTACGGCTATACCAGTTTCAATGCCGTACGCTACTTCGAGGGTATTGACGTAAAGGACGAGACACAGGAGAAGAACGATGCCCCTGATATATTATATATAATGTATAGGGATATCATCGTGTTCGACCACTTTAATAACAGACTCACTGTTGTGAGCCTCACAGAGGACACGGAGAAGACAGAGGGTACAGCACTTTCTGATATTCTGAAAGCAATGAACAAGGCCAACGTCAGGGAGTACGATTTCCACCCGGTGGGGAATGTCACAAGTCCTCTGACCGACGAAGAGCACAAAGCGAACATCCGTCGGGGCATCAAGCACTGTCTGCGTGGTGACGTCTTCCAGATTGTACTCAGCCGACGGTTTATCCAGAAATACGAAGGAGATGACTTCAAGCTTTACCGCGCACTCCGTAGTGTCAACCCCTCACCGTACCTGTTCTACTTCGACTTCGGCGGCTTCCGCATCTTCGGCAGCAGCCCGGAGACACATTGTAGGATAGAGACTACCGCTTCTGACGGTTCCTCGTCAGGCAGCTGTTTTCGCGCCTACATCGACCCTATTGCCGGTACGACAAAACGGACAGGAAACGCAGAAGCCGACCGGAAAGGTGCCGAATACCTGCGTAACGACCCCAAGGAGAACGCAGAACATGTTATGCTCGTGGATCTGGCTCGCAATGATCTGAGCCGTAACTGTCATGGAGTAAAGGTTGATTTCTATAAGGACCTGCAGTACTATTCACACGTCATACACCTGGTGTCACGTGTGAGTGGAGAACTGGACTCTGATGCCGATCCCATCAAGGCGTTTATCGACACGTTCCCTGCCGGCACTTTGAGCGGTGCTCCCAAGGTACGTGCAATGCAGCTTATCTCTGAATATGAACCACATAACCGTGGAGCCTATGGCGGCTGTATCGGCTACATTGGTCTGAACGGTTCCCTGAACCAGGCCATCACCATCCGCACCTTTGTCAGTCGCAACGGCGAATTATGGTTCCAGGCTGGTGGGGGTATCGTAGCCAAGAGTGATGAGGAATACGAACTACAGGAAGTGAATAACAAACTGGGCGCCTTAAGGCGCGCCATTCTTATGGCAGAAAAAATGTAATGTTATGAAAATTGTAATCATAGATAACTACGACTCATTTACATATAACCTGAGTCATCTGGTAAAGGAGCTGGGAGCCGAAGTATCGGTATATCGTAATGACCAGTTCGAACTGTCACAGTTGGAGGAATTCGATAAGATTATCCTGTCCCCTGGTCCCGGCATTCCCTCGGAGGCAGGACTGTTACTTGATGTCATTCGCACCTATGCTGGCAAGAAACCCATCCTGGGTGTATGTTTAGGGCATCAGGCTATCGGCGAAGTCTTCGGAGGCAAGCTCGAAAACCTGAATGACGTGTTCCACGGGGTAGCAACTCCCTGCCATCTCATTAGTAATGATCCGCTCTTCTCCGGCATATCAAAAGACTTCACCGTAGGACGATATCACTCATGGGTGGTCTCGAAAGAAGACTTCCCCGAATGTCTTGAAATCACCGCCGAGAGTGACGAAGGCCAGATTATGGCACTCCGCCATCGAGACTACGACGTTCGAGGTATCCAATTCCACCCGGAAAGCGTACTGACTCCTGACGGCAAACAAATACTGCATAACTGGATTACCCATTAGCCCCACTTGTCCCATCAGCCCCATTTATCCCATTTGTCCCATCACAAAAAAACAAATAAAAAATATGAAACAAACAATGAAAGACATCCTTAACAGGATGCTCAACCACGAGGAACTGACTCGTGAAGAAACAAAGGACATTCTGATTGGCATCACACAGAGTGAGTATCCGAACGAACAGATTACCGCCCTGCTGACTGCCCTGCAGATGCGTGGTATTACCGTCGATGAACTGCTCGGATTCCGTGACGGTATTCTGGAGACAGGCGTTCCTGTACCACTCGACTGCGACCGATACATCGACGTAGTTGGTACCGGCGGTGACCGCAAGAACACGTTTAACATCTCGACGACCAGCTGTTTTGTGATTGCCGGTGCAGGCTACAAGGTAGCCAAGCACGGCAACTATGCCGCAACCTCGACCAGCGGAGCATCAAACGTCATTGCCCATCACGGCATCAAGTTCACTGATGACATCGACAAACTCAACCAAAGCATCAACGAGTGTGGCATCGTCTATCTGCATGCACAGCTCTTTGCCCGCGCCATGAAGTTCGTTGGTCCCATCCGTAAGGCACTGCAGTTCCCGACATGCTTCAACTTGCTTGGTCCCATCGTCAACCCCAGCAAGCCACAGTGTCAGCTACTCGGTGTGGCCAACCTTGACCAGATGCGGTTATATAATAACGTATATCAGAAAATCGGTATCGATTATGGCATTGTCAATTCCATTGACGGTTACGACGAGATATCATTGACAGGCGACTTCAAGGTAACGACAAACCAGTACGAGCGTGTGTTCCATCCGAAAGATCTGGGATTCGACATCATCAAACCCGAAGAGCTTGTAGCCGGAGCCAGTGAGGAAGAGGCCGCAGAAATCTTCGACAGTGTGCTCGAAGACCGTTGTCTGCCAGGTCAGAAGCAAGTCGTGATGGCCAATGCTGCCTTTGGTATTCAAGTATTGGAAAGAGGCAAGAAGAGTATTGAAGAGTGTGTTGACATTGCCCGCGAAAGCATTGAAAGCGGTGCTGCATTACGGACATTCAAAAAATTTGTGGAATTGAATAGCTGATAATTCAAAAAAATATCGTATCTTTGTCTCAGTTTTATAACCCAGAAGAATATATGGCAGATATTTTAGAGGAAATCGTTGCTTGGAAACGCCGCGAAGTACAGATCATGAAGGAGATGCAGCCTGAACAGAAGCTGCGCAGAATCATCGAGGATCAGACATACTATAAACGTCCGCCCATCGCTGATGCACTGAAAACATCGCAAAGCGGTATTATTGCCGAATTCAAGCGAAAGTCACCCTCCCTTGGATGGATCAAGGAAGAAGCCTCTGCTTCCGAAATTCCTATCGCCTACCAGCAGAACGGTGCGGCAGCCTTGAGCATTCTTACCGATAACCGTTTCTTTGGAGGTGACGATGAATACATCAAGGAGGCTCGCATGTCGGGAGTACGTATTCCGGTGCTTTACAAGAACTTTGTCATCGACGAATACCAGCTGTATCAGGCTCGGTTATGCGGAGCATCAACAGTTCTCCTCATTGCTGCATGTCTCGATTTCTACGAATGTAAGCGTCTGCTGAATACTGCCCACTCTCTCGGACTTGAAGTACTGTTGGAGATGCACGACGAAGATGAACTGGTCTATGCAGAGTTGGAACCGGATCTCTATGGGATAAACAACCGCCATCTGGGAACTTTCCAGACAGATGTGGAGACATCGTTCCGTCTTGCAGACCTTTTGCCAGATCATGCCGTCAAGGTCAGTGAGAGCGGCATCAGTAATCCAAATATTGTCAGGCAGTTGCGTGATGCCGGCTATCTCGGATTCCTTATTGGTGAAGCTTTCATGAAGAGAGAAGAACCGGGCAAGGCGCTGGCAGACTTCATTGCAGCCATATAGTAATCAGTAATTGACAATCGGAAATGGTCATTAAGGTTTGTGGCATGCGCGAGGCAGAAAACATCCGCGCTGTCGAAGAACTTGGTGTGCAATGGCTCGGACTCATCTTCTGGTCGAAGTCCAGCCGTTATGTTGCCATGCCGCCTGCATACCTCCCCACACGTGCCAAGCGCATCGGTGTGTTCGTTGACGCACCCATCGATGAGGTAATGCAGCACGTCACCGACTATGGCCTTCATGCCGTGCAGCTGCATGGTAAAGAATCGCCAGAGTATGTCAGGGAATGCAAGAATGCACAATGCGCAATTATAAAGGCTTTCAATATCGCCACACCTGCCGACCTCAAGCAGACGGAACCTTATGAAGGACTGGTCGATTACTTCCTCTTCGATACTAAGGGGCCATCCGTTGGTGGCAACGGCACACAGTTTGACTGGACGGTTCTCAATGCCTATCACGGCACTACGCCCTTCCTGCTCAGCGGCGGCATAGGTCCTGACGACGTACCCCGCATCCGTTCTTTCAGTCACCCGCAACAGGCAGGCATCGACCTCAATTCCCGTTTCGAGTTGGCTCCCGGGCTAAAAGATGTCAATGCCATCACCCGTTTCCTCAAAGAGCTGCAAGCCCCATAAGACTCAACCCATACACATCAGGCTCACCCCATATACCCCATAAGGCCCATGAGCCTCATCAGCCCCATTATCAATAAATCCCAACAACAATGAATAAGATCAATAAACTCTTCCAGGACAGAAAAGACAATAAACTACTGTCACTCTACTTCTGCGCCGGCTGTCCGACACTCGACAGCACCGCAGACGTCATCCTCACCATGCAGCGTCGTGGTATCTCCATGATTGAGGTGGGCATACCCTTCAGCGATCCGATGGCCGACGGTCCTGTCATCCAGGATGCCGCCACGCGTTCGCTCAAGAACGGTATGAGCGTGCAACTGCTTTTCGAGCAGTTGAAAAAGATTAAGGCCGAAGTCAGCATCCCATTGGTTCTCATGGGTTACCTCAATCCTATCATGCAGTATGGCATAGAGCCTTTCTGCCAGGCGTGCGTGGAAAGTGGAGTCAGCGGAGCTATCATTCCCGACCTACCCTTCAAGGACTATATGGAAACCGTCAAGCCCGTGGCCGATCGCTATGACCTGCGTATCATCATGCTCATCACACCAGAGACCAGTGAGGAGCGCATCCGATTCATCGATGACCATACCGACGGTTTCATCTATATGGTTTCGAGTGCTGCCATCACCGGTGCACAGAAGAGCTTCGACGAGGCCAAGCAAGAGTACTTCCGGCGCATCAATGCCATGAATCTGCGAAACCCGCGTATGATTGGCTTCGGCATCAGTAACCGGCAGACCCTCAAAGCCGCACAGGACAATGCAGCAGGTGCCATCATCGGTTCGAAGTTCGTCACGCTGCTCAACGAGAGTGCCAATACCGACGAGGCACTCGACAAGCTCTTTGAGGCACTGGAGCGTTGACGATGCACCGGACAACGACCCTACGGGTCAAAAACGACGACCCGTAGGCTCAGGGGCAACGACCCTACGGGTCAGAGCCGACGAGCCTACGGGTCATTTTTTACGACATTTTTTCAATCCACGTTTTTACGTAATCCTTTACATGAATTATTTGTCCTGAATTTTTGGGCATTCCCGATTTATTTTGTACTTTTGTGCCCAAGAATAAACAATTAATCTACTAAACAAAACAATGAAGCAACTACAACTATTGCTATTTTTTATTTTGTTACCCGCTGTGGCGCTGGCCGACGATGCGTGGAACACAACCTACAAACAGATAGAACAGAGCATCAAAGCACCAGAGTTTGCCGCACGTGATTTTGTTATCACCAAATATGGTGCGAGTATCAAGGCTACTGCCGTCAAAAATCAGAAAGCCATCAACAAAGCTATCGCAGCCTGCTCGAAGAAAGGCGGTGGCCGTGTCATCGTACCAGCCGGTACATTCAACACAGGAGCCATTACCCTGCTTTCCAATGTCAACCTCGTCGTAGAGAAGGATGCCGTGCTGCAGTTCGTCTTTGAACCCGATCTCTACCCTATCGTTCCTACCCGTTGGGAGGGTATCGACTGCTGGAACCTGAGTCCCTGCATCTATGCCTACAAGCAGCAGAACGTTGCCATCACTGGCGAGGGAACCATTGACGGCGGCGGTTCAAACGACACATGGTGGCCCATGTGCGGCAAGGCATCATACGGTTACAGGGACGGGATGATCAGCCAACGCGGCGGATCACGTGCCCGTCTGCTTAAGAATGCCGAGGATGGTGTGCCTATGGATGAGCGTCGTTTCGACAAGAACGATGGTCTGCGTCCACAACTCATCAACCTGAATCAGTGTAACAATATCCTCATCGAGAATGTCACATTGCTACGCTCTCCTTTCTGGGTTATTCATCCCCTGCTCTGTAAAAACGTCACTGTACGTGGTGTGAAGATTACAAACGACGGTCCTAACGGTGACGGCTGTGACCCGGAGTCATGCGACGGTGTGCTGATTGAGAACTGTTTCTTCAACACAGGCGACGACTGCATCGCCATCAAGAGCGGCCGCAACAATGACGGTCGGCTGTGGGCACTTCCTTCCGAGAACATCATTGTACGCAACTGTATCATGCACAACGGTCATGGCGGCGTGGTCATCGGCTCCGAGATTTCCGGCGGCTGCCGTAATGTCTTTGCCCACGACAACGTGATGGACTCCCCCGAACTGGAGCGTGTTATCCGTATTAAGACCAATACCTGCCGTGGTGGCATCATCGAGAATATCTATGCTCGCAATATCAAGGTTGGCCAGTGCAAGGAGTCGGTATTGAAGATCAATCTCGACTACGAGCCTAACGAAGTATGCTGTCGTGGTTTTGTACCTACCGTACGCAACGTCTATATGGAGAATGTCACCTGCGAGAAATCCATGTATGGTGTACAGATTATTGCACTCGACACCGCTGTCTATGTCCACGACATCTATGTCAAGGACTGCAGGTTCAATGGTGTTGAGTCGGGCAACACTATCAAGGGAGAGACACGTAATGTGAAGTTCGAGAATCTCTTCATCAACGGTAACATCGTCTTGCTCGAGAAACCATACAGGCACTACAGCGAGTGGCTCACCTACTCCGAGATGCAACGGACACCGAAGTCCTACCTGCTGGACTTCGCTCAGAAGCCACGATGGAGCTACGTCATGGGAATAGAGCTCGAAGCAATGTTCGACACATATCTTAAGTATGGCGGAAATGCCATACTTAATTATTGTAAGGAGTATTGTGACACGATGATAACCGCCGACGGCAACATCCGGAACTACAAGCTCGAGGACTACAACCTCGACAACATCCGTACCGGACACTTCGTGGCACGCATGCAGCAGCTCTACCCTGAAGAGAAGAACCTGAAGGCCATCCGGCTCATGATGCGTCAACTCGACAAACAGCCGCGCACAGTGAAGGACAAGGTTTTTTGGCACAAGGCAATCTACTCCTATCAGGTATGGCTCGACGGTATATTCATGGGATTGCCGTTCCGCGTGTTGACAGCAAACCTTAAACCTCAAACCTCAAAACTCAAACCTCAAACCATCTACGACGATGCGGTCAACCAGATAAGCATCACTTACCAACGTACCCTCGACCCTGTCACCGGACTCAACCGACATGCTTACGACGAGACACGTGAGATGTTCTGGGCCGACAAGCAGACAGGACTGTCGCAGCACTGCTGGGGACGTGCACAAGGTTGGTACTCCATGGCACTCATTGAACTGCTCGATGCACTGCCCGAAGACTATGCCCGTCAAGGTGAAGTCATCGACCTTTTGAAGAAAGATCTCGACGCTGTCATCAAGTGGCAGGACAAGAAGACGGGCCTGTGGTACCAGGTGATGGACTCTCCTGAACGTGAGGGCAATTATCTGGAGGCCACCTGTTCGTCGATGTTTGCCTACGTATTGCTGAAAGCTGCCCGTCTGGGCTATGTCGATGACTCCTACCGTCAGGCCGGCATCTGTGCCTACGAAGGCATCATCAACCATTTTATCCGCATCAATCCCGACAAGACCATCTCACTGACCCATTGCTGCTCTGTGGCCGGACTCGGTCCTGGCCTTAGCGACAAGGTACTGAAAGCTGCTCCCAACGTCAAGGAAAACCGCAAGCGCGACGGCAGCTATGAGTACTATCTCAGCGAACCCATCCGCGACAACGATGCCAAAGGCGTCGGTCCTTTCATCTGGGCCTCACTCGAAATGGAAGCCCTCGGCTACACAACCGCAAATCTATAACAAGGAATAAATCAGTGTGTCCGGCGGTTCCCCCGTCGGACCTGCATACCAAAACGACATAACAATGAAAAGAACCTTATTTACATTAGCTGCAGCAGTTATGACACTGCTTACTTGGGCACAGACACCCGCCTTCCCCGGAGCCGAAGGACACGGCCGTTACGTCACTGGCGGACGTGGCGGAAAGGTAGTTCACGTTACCAACCTTAACGACTCAGGAACAGGCTCGTTCCGACAGGCCGTCAATGGCTCGGAGAAAAAGATCGTCGTCTTCGACGTCGGTGGCGTCATCGCCTTGAAGAGCGACCTTACCATCGGAGCCAATACAACCGTCGAGGGACAGACAGCACCGGCACCAGGCATCACCCTGCGCTATTACACCGTACAGCCAGAGTCGAACGTCATCATCCGTTTCATGCGTTTCCGACGTGGACAGGAAAAGGATGTCAACGACGGTGCCGATGCTATGTGGCAACGCCATAAAAACAATATACTCATTGACCACTGTTCCTTCTCATGGTCCATCGACGAGGTAGCGTCGTTCTATGACAACAACAACTTCACTATGCAGTGGTGTATGTTGGGCGAAAGCCTCAATAATGCCGGACACGGAAAGGGTGCGCACGGCTATGGTGGCATCTGGGGCGGCAAGCTGGCATCGTTCCATCATAACATGATCTGTCATGTCGGCAACCGCTCACCGCGCTTCAACGGTGCCCGCTACAACTGGTCAGGCTACACCGGCAACGACCTTTACAGTGAATACCAGTGGCAGAATGCCGTTCAGTCCGAGAACGTGGATTTCCGCAACTGCGTCATTTACAACTGTGGCAACGGCTGCTACGGCGGTCCTGGCGGTGGACAGGTTAACATCGTCAACAACTTCTACAAGACAGGACCGGCAGCCGGTACCTCCCTTGTCACTACCGCTTCCGTAGCCAACAGCACGTCGGCAAGCGGTTACACCACCTACTGGGGCATGTTCAGCCGCTACTATATCGACGGAAACCTGATAAACGGCAGTGACAAGAACTGGAATGCCGTGAAGTACGACGACGGTACGAAGGTATATAACAACGAGCGATACACCCCCGATCCCAACCACTACTACGGCAGTGGTGTCACCTATGTCAACATTGACGGTACCGACTGCGTCAGAATCAAGATGGACAGCCCGGCTCCTGTCGGTGAGGTAACCACTCACGACGCTACAACGGCCTTCAATAAGGTGCTGGCCTATGGCGGTGCTTCACTGGTTCGTGACAATGTGGATGAGCGCTACGAGACAGAAGCCCGCAACGGTACGGCAACCTACACAGGCAGTGTCACTGGAAAGAAAGGCCGTATCGACCTCGTCAGCGATGTCAACGGCTATACTGAAGCGAACTTCGGTACAGGCTCACGTCCTTCCGGATTCGACACCGACAGGGACGGCATACCCGACGAATGGGAGACAGCCAATGGCCTCGACCCTAATAACGCCAACGATGCAGCCATGATAACCCTTGATTCCATGGGTTACTACACCAATCTGGAGGTTTATCTCAACTCGTTGGTCCAGGACATCATGCTCAACGGAAATGCTGACGGCGACGGTGCCGTACAAGACTACTACCCCGCCTACACCAAGGAAGACGGCACAAAGGTGGAAGCCATCAATGGCTCGGGCGGCGGACAGGAGACACAGAACGTCAGCTACACGCTGTCGCAAAGCACCAATGTCGCTTCGGGTAACACCAGCAGCACCTATCAGTTCAATAACGGTGTGACCATCACCAACAACAACGGCAAGACCTACGCTGCAGGCTACGAGAACGGTATCAAATACTCTGCCGCCGTGCAATACACCATCAATCTGCCTTCGGGTGTCAGCATCAACAAGATTACCTTTACTGGCTATGACAACTATGCCGACGTGGATGCTTATCTCGGCGAGGTAGCCGGCACGGAGTATAGTGCCACCGACTACGTGTTTCCGCAGAAGAACGGCAGCACCTATACGGTAAAGTCGCATACCATCGAGTTTGCCTCACCCGTTAGCGGTGCTATCACCTTCACGCCGATGGGCAAGCAGTGCGTATTCGTCATCCAGCTCAGCGGCACAAAAGGCGGCACAACAGCCCTCGATGTTCTCCCCTTGTCCAACGGTTCACCTGTTGAAACAGAGTACTACGACCTGCAGGGACGCCGTCTCAACGGACCACAGAAAGGACTGGTCATCCGTATTCAGCGGTTTGACAACGGTCAGACAGTTACCAATAAAATCATTATACGATGAGAAAAGCATTATCCGTCAGTGTCGCACTGCTGCTGACCATCGGCATGCAGGCACAGAAGATTGACTTCAACAACACACAGAACCGGACCGAAGACGGCTTCACACCGTGGGCTGTCGGACAGGAAAGCAGTAGCTTCGCAAACACCATTGACGGCATCACACTGACCATCAGCCGAGGCGATGGCTCACTGGGAACAACCATCATGGGTGAATGGTGGAAGGATGGTGTCAACAAGTACTCGAAGCTCACCAGCGACGGCATCACCGTGTCGGGTAAAAATGAAGACAGCAAATACACTTTGCGTGAAGGAATGGCATCCATCAAACTGGTCATCAGTGGATTATCGGCTGGCAAGCACTCGCTGTTAGCCTATCACAACAACCCCGCCGGCTTCAACGGAGCACCACTGAAGATCCTGGTAAACGGCACAACGGTAGCCGAGAACATCGCCCAGACCTGCCGTGAGCAGACACCATCCACCAGCGGTATGTCGTACATTACCTTCACCGTCACCGGGGGACAGCCGGTCACTGTGGTCTATCAGACCGTACCCGATCCTTCGTTCGACTACACTGAGGGCTATAACACGACATCGCTCTATATCAACGCACTGGTGTTCGACCAGCCGAATCCCATGACCACAGCCTCCAATCCGATACCGGACAATGGTGACCTGCACTACGATGGCGGCGGACAACTCAGCTGGACGGCAGCCACATCGGCCGTCAAGCACCACGTCTATACGGGTACCAGTCCCGATGCACTGACCAAGCGCACTACGACGACCAACACCTATTATTATATAGGGAGCAACGATTATATCAACACCTGCTACTGGCGAATCGACGAAGAGGATGCCGACGGCAACATCTATCAGGGTGAGGTATGGTCGTACCGTCCTGCACGTCTGGCATTTCCCGGTGCCGAGGGCTACGGCCGCCATGCCATCGGTGGACGCGGCGGCGTGGTGTATCATGTCACATCACTGGCCGACGGCAACACACCCGGCACCTTCCGCTACGGCATGACACAGCTCAAGGGACCGAGAACCATCGTATTCGACGTGGCAGGTGTCATCACACTCAACGACCGCCTGCAGTGTTCCGACCCTTACGTCACCGTAGCCGGACAGACGGCTCCCGGACGCGGTATCATGTTCCGCAGCAATCCTATAGGTTTCTCTGACGATGCTGTCGTACGCTTCATCCGGATGCGTATGGGCTACAAGCCAAAATCCGACAACAGCGGACGTGACGGTATGGGCATCAACGGCGACTATACCATCATGGACCACTGCTCCATCGGTTGGACTATCGACGAAGCCTTCTCCAGCCGTAACTGTAAGAATATCACCCTGCAACGCACGCTCATTAGTGAAGCACTTAACATTGCCGACCATCCCAACTACCCCTCCGGCACAGCACACGGCTATGCAGCGACCATTGGCGGCAACACAGGCTCCTACCACCACAACCTGCTGGCCCATAACGAGGGACGTAACTGGAGTATGGCGGGCGGTCTTGACGGCAGCGGTGCCTATGACGGACACCACGACATGTTCAACAACGTATGCTACAACTGGGGCGGACGCGCCACCGACGGTGGAACGCATGAGGGAAACTTCGTGAACAACTACTATAAGATGGGACCTGCCACAACACAGAAGATCCTACTGAAGGCAGAACTGGAGGGCAAAGGCTCTGGCACCCAGTCGTACTACGTCAACGGCAACATCCGTGAGAACGTGAATGGCACCCTGACGACCGATGAGCTTGACGAGACATACACCACAAAAGTGTCAGGCGGACAGGTGGTCGATTGGACGGTATTCGTCGGTTCACCGTTCTTCGACAGCTACGCTACCATAGAGACAGCGGATGCTGCCTTCCTCAACGTACTTTCTGACGTGGGCTGTAACCAGCCGGAGATGGACAACCACGACCAGCGTATGGTCAGCGAGACGCTCAACGGCATCACTTCCACCGTGGGAAGCGTGTCGGGCAAGAAAGGACTGATTGACCGTGAGACGGACAGCGAGGGCTTCGACGGACTGAACATCATCACTGCCTCACGTCCCGAAGGGTTCGACACCGACGGCGACGGCATTCCCGACTGGTACGAGAAGGCACGTGGTTGGAACACCTATTATGCCAACAACAACGACGTCAGCAGCTACGAGGGTTACACCAATCTGGAGGAATACCTCAACTGGCTGGCTGTTCCCCACTTCTTCATCAAGCTGGGTGAACAGGTCAGCATCGACCTTCGTCCATACTTTGCCGGCTATAAGTCGTTCAACGTCACCCTGCCCTCGCTCATGGACAACGGCACCGACTGGAAGTACGAAGATGGCTTGCTGAAGGTTCACGCAGGTATCTCACAGCTGTTCGGCATCGATGTGACGGTCACTGACCCCGACACGGGAACATCGCTGACACGCCAGTTCAACTTCTACGCAGCCAATGAAGTACCAAACATCGACACCTCACTCCAACCTCAAACCTCAAATCTCAAGCCTCAAGCCATTGAGTACTACGATTTGCAGGGACGCCGGTTAAGTATTGGACAATTGCAAATGGGTAATGGACAAGTGTTCATCAAGATTCAGCGTATGTCCGACGGTACCGTTAGAACAAACAAAATCCTTTATTAAGGCAAAATGAAGAGTGAAGAATTATCTACCGTCATTTTTAGCCTGGTAGATAATTCTTCACTCTTCTCTTTTTCACTTTTTACCTTTGAATATACTTCTTTCCGCCCTGAATGACGATACCCTTGTAACTGTCATCCACTCGCTGACCAGCAAGGTTATAACGCGGAGCGTTCGGATTAGGCATTCCCTCGTCGATGGTCAGTCCCTCAATGGCTGTTGATGCGTTATACTCATAGCATCCAATATCAGGGGCAGAGCCCTTATAGAAAACATAGCTGTCGATCTCCTCACCGCTGAAGTCAGTATAATTCTGTCCTTTGTCAATGAGATTCGTGGCGGTAGCCTTCAAGTGGAACTGCGTCGTTTCGGGCAGGGAGCCGTCACTGTTACGTTCTGCATAGATGACGCTCTCGATGTCGAAGCCCTCAAAGTCGCTCTCGCTGCACGAGTAGCCGCTGTTCCAAGTGTTATGTCCCTGTGTGGTAGTGCCCTTATCACTGCGAACCCATGCTCTGCTGATATGTGCCAAACTGACATTATTGTAGGCGGCCAATGTGAAGGCATAGTCATTGCCAAAACCGTAGTTGATGTCGTTACCGTATGCCGTACAGTTAATGACTTTCATGTTGCCGGCATTATTGTTCTGGTCATAACCCTTGCCTCGGTGACCGACAGCCAGACAACGGTAGAGTTCCGTATTATGAATGGTGCCCTTGCCGCCCAACTTGAAACCGTTGGGGTTGCCGCCATTGGGAAATTTCTTTAAGTCCTTGCCCGAGAAACAGCTCAGGTTTTTGTCAACACCTAAGACACGCGGATGGTTCGACAGGTCGAACATAGCAGGTCCGTTGTTCCAAGTAATACAGTTGATATATACCGTAGGCGTTCCGCTGGTCACGCGCTGATACGAATCCCATCCGTCGTCAGAGTTTCCCCAGGCCCGACAACCGATATAGATATTACCAGGACAGGCATTTCCCTGTTTATCGGCAAAGCCGTCGGCATTACCGCCATTAGCCTGATAGTCGAAGTTCTCGTGCGAATCACAGTTGATGATCAGGTTATTACCACCGCTGCGCAGCTGAATACCGGCGTTGCAGCAGCCATACACGTCAAGATTCTCCAGTATGCAGTACTTGGAACCCTCGAGCCAGATGCCTTTGTAACCCGCATAGCGTATGGTAATATTCTTGAAGTGGATGTAATTGCCACTCACCTTCAGGCCGTTATTACCATCACCGTTGGCCTGTTTGCGGAAGTCGAGTATAGGCTTCTCGTCACCGTAGGCACAGATAGTAATATAGTTGCTCGCATTACCAGACTTTGAAAAGCTCTGCGTAGTAGTGAGGTCGTACTGACCGCCCAACAGATAAAGCACGTCGCCCGCACTGCTCAGTTTGCCGCGCATAGTCGAAAAGCTGCCAGCCTTGTCATAGCTGCTGCCGTCTCCCGTTCCTGTCGGCGAGGCATAAAACACTTTTGCCTGCATCCCTATTGTGCTCAAGGCAAGCATCACTGTCATCAAAATTGCATTCAATTTCATCTCTCTATTCGTTTTTGGTTTCTGGCAGCAAAGGTAGCAACATTATTTCTTTCTGCCAAGCTATATAGTTCAAAAACTCTCTGCAAACGTTTTCGAGCCGACAGGGCTTTCTTCTTCCGACATTTCAGTGCTTTACGTGTGACATGACAGTATGAAAACGTTTACGCAAAAAAAAGGCTGTGAAAGCTTGGTTATTTAACGTGAATAGTCTATCTTTGCACCGTAAAACGATGTCTCCGACAAAGAGACACTCCCTAAACGATAAAACAATACATATTAATATTAATTTAAACAATTACAAAGCTTATGAAAAAGATTTTTACGCTTTTAGCTGTAGTACTCGTTGCTTTGAGTGCTAACGCACAGAAAATCACCTTCGGAGAGGGTGACATTGCCTCTGCTGGTACCCTGAACGGAAAGACCTATACGAACGAGGGTATGGTTCTGACAGTAACTGACGGTGAAGGAAAGTTCTCTGTTGACGCAAACAACGCGTGGTTTGGCGATGCCTCTGCTCAAGTTCAGTTTACTCATCGTTTGAAGACTGGCGGTAAGTCGCAGACGACTTCTGGTAAGGAGCGCTGGTTGACACTGACTCTTCCCACATCAGGTACGCTAAGGATTTCGGCTCGTTCAGCAAGTTCATCTGAAACAGGAAGAAACATTGTGATTGTGCAGAATGGTACGACATTGCTTGACCAGATTGTCAAGGATGAGGATCATATTTCTGTGGAAATTGCTGAAAATATTAATCCAGAGACTAACCCCACTGGTGCAACCAAGGTTTATCCTATTTATGAGGTCGCAGTTGCTGCTGGTGAGGCAGAAATTAACTTCCCCAATGGTTCCGTTAACTTCTATTGTTTCGAGCTGATTCCTGGTGAAGGTCCTGGCCCTGGCCCCGGTCCCGATGATCCCACTGTAGCTTCACAGATTAACTTCCCGACCTCTACAGACGGTATTACAATCGGCGGAACAACAACATGGAACAACACTCAGAAATACCATGCCAATAAAGATGAAGTAAGCAACATTTCCTTTGCAAACGGCTATACAACAAGTGAAGTCATTAACGATAACTTCGCTCTGCTGCTTGTTGACGGTGGTTTCCTGAAGGGTGATGTTGTTACTGTTGCTGGCTATTTCAACAATTCAGAGGAGAGCAAGCAGGCCGCTGTTAGCCTCTTCATTGGTGAGAAAGGTGAAGCCCCAACAGTTCTTTGGAAATCAGACCTGTTCATCAACGGAAAAACCGTTGCTGATGACCCCACTCCACAAAGCTACACATTGGAAGATAACTATGTTAATCTGAAGCTGGGTCGTGCTGACGGATTAACTGGCGCAACTAGAACCAACGTCACTCTGTTGACAGTTACACGTAATACAACAGGTATCGAGGAGGTTCTTCCCGTTCGCGTCGTGATGGACGGTGCCATCTACAACCTGCAGGGTCAGCGCGTTGACGCTAACTACCGTGGTGTAGTCATCATGAACGGCAAGAAGATGATTCAGAAGTAAAACAAACTACTTAACATATTATACCTCGAGGGGTGAACCGTGATGGTCCACCCCTCATTTTTATCCCACTTCGTATGGCTTCTCAAATAAGGATGGCACTTTAGTAGAAGAAGAGCTTTACTCTTGATAAAGAAGAGCTTTACTCTTGGTAAAGAAGAGCTTTACTCTTGATAAAGAAGAGCTTTACTCTTGGTAAAGAAGAGCTTTACTCTTGGTAAAGAAAAATTTTTACTCTTGTTGAACAAAACCTTAGCTTTTGCTGAACAAAACCTTAGCTCTTGTTGAACAAAACCTTAGCTCTTGTTGAACAAAACCTTAGCTCTTGCTGAACAAAACCATAGCTTTTGTTCAACAAAACCTCGATTACGTTTTTTTAAGACTTTTTTTCTTGAAAAAAAGAACAACATATCACAAATTTTAACTAACTTTGCTGCGTATTATCTATTGACGACTATCACCAAGTTTACAGGAAGAATTTCCTGCATGAGAACCGCAAGAATATACAACTTAAAAACATAAATATTAACTTAAAACAAAACGATTATGAAGAACAAACTATTA
>CAJOQT010000003.1 GCA_905236875.1 uncultured Prevotella sp.
CGTGTCTCCTCGTCAAAGGCCGGAGAAAGCCATTCCTTTGCACGTGCCTCGCACTGAGCAATGAGTTGAGCGTTATTTTCCATAATTTCGATAAGTTTTAGATTTACTTAGTAATATTCCACAAAGTTACTAATTTGTCATGGAAAGTAATGCTTAGTCGTGTCGTTTTTTAATTTTTTTAATTATTTCATGCAGAGTTTTTGTGTTGGACGATATGTCTGCCCTACCCTTTCAACAGTTTGTCAATCTCCTCAAACTGCTTGCCCATATTGAGGTTCAGGTAGATTTTGTAAAGTGCCGGAGCCCACTTGTCCTGCTGGTCGGGAGCCAGCTTGCGGTAGCGTTCCATATAGGGACGTGCCTCTTGATACAAGGTGGTAATCTGGCGACGATTGGCCCGCGCATTCCTTTCCAACGGGACAATCTGGTTGAGAATGGCAGTTGCGGCATTAAAATAGGGTTCCGCAAAGGTGTTGTTCATACCAATAAGCTGCTTGCTGGTCTCAAGACTCTCGGCATTGTTGCCCATGTTCAGCAGGACTGTGGATTTGCCAAAGAGGAACAACTCATGGAGCGGATAATGCGCCAACGCCTCTTCAGCCAACTGCAACGCCTCCTCGTACATGGCCTTTCCATTATAAAAGTCCATGAGACGGGTGAAGAAATACACGTTCTCCATATAGCGGCTGAAACCTTGCTGCAGCGTCTGGACATAAAGGCTGTCGTCACGTTGCTGGCGGTATGCCTCGGCCATGTATTGCAAAGTAAACGATGCCCTGGCGCTGTCCTGCAGGACGAGGTCAGCATATTTGAGGATATGCTGAGGATCATTCTCACGGAATCCTGAATAGCTGGCCCAATAGGCAGCTTGTACCATGAGCGTGTCGCGTTGCATATAGTCGTACGCCTCGAACAACGGCTGACGCGCACAGTCAAGATATGTGTCAAAGAAGTCGAAGGCCGTTCCAAAGTGGTTCCGTGCAAGGAAGAAACGTCCGCCTAAATAAAGGTTCAGCCGGATGCCGTCGAGTTCTTCGGCATGTTTCTTGCGATACTCCGGACGTACCCTGCCCTTCTTGTCAGGTCGTGCATCAAGAGAGTCGAGACGTTCGCAGATGTCGAACATGCGTTTGGTCAGGTTGAAGAGCGATGCTGTGTCGTAGCGCTGACCGAGGTACAGCTTCTCGTTTCCCACGTCATACTGCTTGCGAACTGCCAGATAGAGCAGTTCATGTATCTTGGGATTCTCACGGTTAAGGGAATCACCCGCAAGCAAATCGGCCATCAGTTTCTCTGCCTTGTCGAGATTCTTGCCGCTCTTGATGTAGGAGCGTGCCTGAGCCATCTCCTTCTTCTGCGCAAGAACGACATGCGAAGACAGGAGTAACAGGCAGACGAACGTAATGGACCTATACATATTATATATATAATTAGAAAAAATCCCCAAAGGTTGCCCCTTTGGGGATGATGGATCAATGTGATACTAACATCGGATACTATCTGTAGTCAGCCTCGGCCTGCTTGGTCTCAGGAGCCTCCTCACCATAATAGTTCCAGTAGGCGTTGTAGCGGTTGTAGCCCCAGTTACTCGTCAAGCGGTCCGGATCAAGTTCCTTGGCCTTGTCGAAGTACTTGATAGCCTCGGCATACATCTCCTTCTTCTTGGCAGGATTGTCAATCTCCTGCGCCTGCATGCTATAAGCCGTTCCTATATAGGTAGCAACCAACGCATTGTTTGACTGTACCTGGTAGGCTTTCAACAGATAAGGAAGAGCCTCGGTGGCCTTCTGCTGCTGCAGGATCATGATGCCCTTGTCGGCAAGTGCAACGAAATTGTTGGGATTTGATGCAAGGATTCCATCAAGGAAACTGGCTGCCTCAGACGTCATGTTCAGACCCATATAGGTATTGTAGATCTTCTCGACAACACCGTCAATCTGATGCTCGGCGTAGATACCTTTCAACTGGTCAATGTACTTCAGAGAGTCTGTTCTGTCCTTCAGGTCATTGGCATAGATCTCAAGCTTGAGATTCATGGCGCTTTCAAACTCTGCACTGTCCTTCAAGGCAATGTCTGCCAACTGCAGAGCCTTGTCCATGTCTTTGTTCTGATAGGCAAGAACTGCCGTGATACGGGCAACCTGTCCAAAGAACGGAGCCTGGGCTGTACGGTCACACTCCCTGAAGAGAGGTGCTGAATCACTGTCAACGAAGAGCGTCCAATACTTGCGGGCAGTAGCATAGTCGCTGTTGGTCAGCGCATCCTGTCCAGCATTGACAAGCATGAAACGAGGAGCCTGCCACAAACGGGCGCTGTTGGCCTTGGCAAACTTCGGAGCAATCTTGCCCTTGGCATTAGGAAGCTGGTCGTACTTGTCACACTCAAGGGCATTGACAAGTGCATTATAGGCCATCTCTGTCATAAGATTCTCATCAACAGGGTCGTTCTTCTGCATGGCCTGATTGGTCATACGAATCTTATCCTGTTCATTGTATGCATCCATAGCCAGGTCAACGAGTTTGTTATAGGCCTTGGCCTTCTCCTCGTCATTGGCAAGTTGTCCGAGATTAGCCTTCAGCAGATTCTCTGCATCAGCATAGGTCTTTGCTTTCATGATGGCTTTCAGCGCATCTGAATCACCGGCAAATGCCGTAGCGCTTGCTACGAAGAACATTGCCAACATCATAAACTTTTTCATAAGCTTTTAATTGATTGGTTTGACATTTATTTTGACTTATTATCTTCAAAAAGGTTTAATCAACGACTGGTTCTGTGGAACCGGAGGGCTCCACAGGTTCGGAACCTTCGGCTGAATCAGAGAGAACCTCATATTCTTCCTCGTCTTGAGACGTGGCCACCTTGCAGACACTGGCTATCGTATCGTTCTTCTTCGTCAGATTAATCAGGCGGACACCTTGTGTTGCACGTCCCATCACACGAACGTCAGCGACTTTCAGGCGGATGAGGATACCACTCTTATTGATGATCATCAGGTCATTCTCGTCGGTCACGACCTTGATGGCAACCAGACGACCAGTCTTCTCCGTGATGGCAAGGGTCTTGACACCCTTCGTTCCACGGGCTGTCTTGCGATAGTCTTCTATGTCACTACGCTTGCCATAGCCGTTCTCACTGACCACCATGATTGTTTCTGTCTCCGGATCGTTCACGCATACCATGCCGACAACCTCGTCGTCACCACCGTCAAGACGCATACCGATAACACCTGTAGATACACGTCCCATAGCACGAATCTGCCCCTCTTCGAAACGGACGGCACGACCGTTACGGTTGGCAAGGAGTATCTCATTGCGACCATTTGTCAGACGAACACCGACAACCTGGTCACCTTCATTGATATTAATGGCAATAACACCATTGGTACGCGGACGGGAATAAGACTCCAGACAAGTCTTCTTGACAATACCCTTCTTGGTGGCGAATACGACATAATGAGACTTCAGGAACTCTTCATCGTTGAAGTTCTTAATGCGCAGAACGGCGTTAATAGAGTCATCAGGCTCAATGTTCAGCAAGTTCTGAATAGCACGTCCCTTCGAGTTCTTGTCGCCTTCAGGAATCTCGTAGCACTTCTGCCAGTAGCAGCGACCTTTCTGCGTAAAGAACAACAGCGTATTGTGCATCGTTGCAGG
Organism: uncultured Prevotella sp.; assembly: GCA_905236875.1. Classification (GTDB taxonomy): domain Bacteria; phylum Bacteroidota; class Bacteroidia; order Bacteroidales; family Bacteroidaceae; genus Prevotella. Next base: position 3,655 of record CAJOQT010000003.1, read on the forward strand.
ATAGATATACTCCGTAAAGTCATTGTCGCGATGACGTGCAGCCTTTGCACCTACACCGCCACGACCCTGCTCATGGAAGTCTGCCAACGGGGTGCGTTTGATATAACCCATGTGGGAAATAGTAATGACAACAGGATCATTGGGATAGAAGTCCTCGGCATTGAACTCATGGTCGAATGGGATAATCTCAGTCTTACGCTCGTCACCATACTGCTCCTTCACCTCCTGTAACTCCTGTTTCATCACTTCCTTGCAACGCTCCGGATTATCCAGAATCTCCTGCAAGTCTGCAATCAGCTTCATCAAGTCGTCATATTCCTGATGCAACTGCTCAACACGCAAACCAGTCAACTGGGCCAGACGCATATCGACAATTGCCTTAGACTGTAACTCGTCCAGCTCGAAACGCTCCTCAAGATTACGCTGGGCATCGGTAGGAGTCTTGCTGTTTCGTATAATATGAACGACTTCATCAATGTTATTGACGGCAATAATCAGTCCTTCCAATATATGGGCACGTTCTTGTGCTTTTCTCAAGTCATAACGGGTACGGCGAATGGTGACATCATGACGGTGTTCGACAAAGTACTTCACACATTCTTTCAACGTCAGCAAACGCGGACGTCCTTTAACCAGCGCGATGTTATTCACTGAGAATGAGCTCTGTAGCGCAGTCATCTTAAAGAGCTTGTTAAGCAGGACATTCGCATTGGAATCACGCTTCACATCCACAACGATACGCATGCCCTGACGACCAGACTCGTCATTCACATTGGCTACACCTTCTATCTTATGCTGATTGGCCAGATCGGCAATATAAGCCACTAAGTCTGCCTTATTGACACCGTATGGTATCTCCGTGACGACAATCTTATCATGGGTATCACCACTCTCAATCTCAGCCTTGGCACGCATCACAATACGTCCCCTACCCGTCTCATAGGCATCCTTCACGCCTTGCAGACCATATATATAGGCTCCCGTCGGGAAGTCCGGACCAGGGATATATTCCATCAGTCCTTCTGTGTCAATATCAGGGTTGTCAATATATGCACAGCAGCCATCAATCACCTCACCCAAGTTGTGTGTAGGCATATTCGTTGCCATACCCACGGCAATACCATTTCCACCATTCACCAGCAAATTGGGAATCTTGGTCGGCATGACGGTAGGCTCAGTGAGCGAATCGTCAAAGTTGTTCATCATATCGACAGTATCCTTCTCCAAGTCGTCCATGATGTGCTCACCCATCTTCGAGAGACGACACTCGGTATAACGCATGGCAGCTGGTGAGTCACCATCAACACTACCAAAGTTTCCTTGACCGTCAACCAAAGTATAACGAAGATTCCAGTCCTGGGCCATACGTACCAACGCGCCATATACCGAAGAGTCTCCGTGAGGGTGATATTTACCAAGTACCTCACCTACTACACGGGCACATTTCTTATACGGTTGAGTAGATACATTATTTATATTCTTCATGCCGAAAAGAATACGACGATGTACTGGCTTGAAGCCGTCACGAACGTCAGGAAGAGCACGTGCAACGATTACTGACATGGAATAGTCAATATACGAAGACTTCATCTCCTCCTCAATGTTAATCTTAATAATTCTGTCGTTGTCGAATGTTTGATCCATTTCTTATAAGGTTTTTACTTGTTGTATTTTTTGCAATTTCACGTTTAAGGCCATTTACAAGCCCGCTAATCGATTTTTATAAACTTTGCAAAGTTACAAAGAATATTTGAAATCAACAAAATCTTTTAGTTGTTTTTAGCCTAACTGATGTTAAAAACGGAAAAAGCCGAAAAGTTAAATCAAAGTTCCAGCTCTCTGGTATTATTATGCATTATGAATTGTGCATTGTGAATTGTGCATTGTGAATTGTGCATTGTGCATTGTGAATTGCGCATTGTGAATTGCGCATTGTGAATTGCGCATTATACATAAAAGAAGCCCCAGGCCATTGCTGACCCGGGGCTTCGTCATTAATATGAAAGGAGGCGGCTTCCTACTCTCCCGCATTGCATTGCAGTACCATCGGCGCAGGCAGGCTTAA
>CAJOQT010000004.1 GCA_905236875.1 uncultured Prevotella sp.
CTTCTTTCCCAAGAAGCCATGCATAGCATGTGAGAGGGCTATCGACAAACAATTAGCACTCTTCTGAATTCGTCGAACTCACGTTAATATAGGTAAGCGTACACCGTTCCAAGTAAAACGAATCAGGGTTGGTTTATATGGTTGTAGAGATAAGGATGAATACTACAAACCTATAGGTAAAACTTTCATGGTGGAACGTGTAAAGCCAAAGGGAAAGTATGGTGAGGCATACGGTTACTGTTTGATTGACAATGTCCGTAATGACGAATATATGAAGGATGTTTATCCAGACAACAAAGGCGAAATACCATGTGCTGGTTGTGGAGGATGGGTCCTTGTTGATGTTCCTGGAGCCGACATGAATGAGATATTTCCTATTCACAAGGCTGATGAGATAATCCCCTTTGGTCAACACAAGGGTAAGACAATTGCTGAGGTTTACAAAGAAGACCCGAAATACATTTTCTGGCTCTTGGAGAGCAATCCCTTCTACAAAATTGACATTCTTGCACTAACAGGCATCGCTGTGGATGATGAGCATGCCGAAGAAAAGCTCCGCAACGAGATTGACCGAGTGCTTCCAATAGTGAAAGTAGAGGACGAAATCACTTTCGGCAAGTATAAGGGTAAGACTTTTAAAGAAGTTTTTGCTGAAGATCCTCAATATATTGAATGGTTCGTTCGCAACAATAACAGATTGGATTTAGATAAAGAATCTTTCTGTTCTTTATGGCGGAAATAATCAGGGCGAGAATGATACAAAAGGGTCAGACGCCTGAGTACACTTGAAGGGGTGAGTAGAAGTGGAACCCATGTGTAATCTGTGCGTGCAAGGAGGATGTGAGTACTAATTAGTGAAATAATCGCTAAAAAATTTGGTGAAATCAAAAAATAAGCGTAATTTTGCTGTCGAACAGATGGCATTATGCCATCACTATGTATAAGGAAAAAGGTTAGAATTATGGCACAGTCGGCAGTAACGGTAAGAATAGACTCGGAGATGAAGTCGCAGTTTGATGAGCTCTGCGAACAATTTGGCATGAGTGTGAACACGGCTTTCAACATTTTCGTAAAGGCTGTAATCAGGAGTCGTAGCATACCGTTTGAAATCAGGGACAACAGGACAGAGACACCTAACGCTCTTGATCTGTTTTTGAAGCAGCGCAGGGCAGCTGAGGCCAGTCAGGAGCAGGAAATGACTCTTGATGAAATCAATGCGGAGATTCGTGCTGCAAGGGAAGGACGCCGTAAAAACAGCAGGTCGTATGATATATGCTGTGATTGATACCAACGTGCTTGTTTCGGCCCTTATCACGCACAATCCCGAGTCTGCTACTGCCAAGGTGGTGAGACTCCTGTTGGACAATGGATTTGTACCCATGTACGATGCAGGTATCATTGCAGAGTATAATGAAGTGCTGCATCGAACGAAGTTTCCTATACTTCCAGATGTGGCAGATTCGTTGATATCTTACATCATTGAAAATGGTGTCGAGGCATCAAGGGTGGATTTTACTGAACCGATGCTTGATGAAGACGACCGTGTATTCTACGAAGTCTCTTTGAGTAAAAAGGATTCATTTCTTGTGACTGGCAACTTGAAACATTACCCAGTATCGCCTCGGGTCATAACTCCTGTTGCGTTTATAGACCTTATAACATCAATTTAATAAGTCCTCATTATTATCATCGAACGTTTTGTCGGCTGTTCATCCGTTGGCACGAAAGAGGTTGCGGATAATCTCCTGCAAATGTTGTGCGAAGAACCAACGGTCGTTGTTCCCGTAGTATTGACTTAAATCAAGAATAAAGAGTCTTTTTGCAAAAAGTCCTTGTAATCAGTTAGTTAATGTGGAGAAAGTTTCTACCTTTGCATCCAGAAATTTGAGAGATATTCAACACAGTTTCAATCGTGTAATAATTTTTTAAAAACTATGGCAGAAAAGAAAACTACAACAAAGAAGGCAGCTACCAAGGCAGTTGCTGAACCCAAGAAGGAAACCGTTAAGAAAGCTGCAGCTCCCAAGAAGGCTGCTATCGTGCTGAACGCTGAGAACGCTGGCTTCAAGGCTGGTGATGTTTATCAGGCTCTGGCAGCAGCTGGCAAGGCTCTGACCGTTAAGGAAATTGCTAAGGCTGCAAAGATCAGCGAGGAGGAGACTCTGCTCGGTATGGGTTGGCTCTTCAAGGAGGGCAAGATTGTTGAGGCAGAAGCTAAGATTACTTTGGCTTAATTTGTAAGAAAATAAAAGAAGGCTGGTACGCTATGACTTACCAGCCTTTTTTTGTCTATAGATAACACTTATCCTTAAACGTGACGTTCGAACAGCAGATACTCAAGGTGTTGACTGAGGTCGGTGAGCATGGTATAAGCGTGCAGTCAATAGCGAGGCATGTCTATAACATGAACAATACTTTGTTTCATACGCCTGACTATGAGGAAATACACACCTTTGTCCAGCAGTATCTCTTGCGTAACAGCAAGTCGCCACAGTCGCTCATTGAGGCTACCGGACGACGTGGATATTACCGTCTGAACACAAGTGGTTCTGCCGATGCCCGTCAGCTGATGTTTGACTTCAGGGAAGAACAACAGTCGATAGACGAGGAAGAGGCGTCTTCCTGTGAGAGCGAACGTCGGGACTTGTCACTCAACCTGTTTGACTTCAGTTCGTAAAACTGCTATTTCTTATTCTCGTGATAGACGTCTTTGTAAAGCTCCAGCAGTTGCTTTGCCGTCTTGTTCCACGAAAACAGTTCTGCGCGTTTCAATCCTATTTCTCTTTGATGCTGATAGAATTCCGGATCGTTTTCCAGTCGTAGCATCATCGCTGTTATTTCCTCTACGCTTTCCGGGTTGACAAGGATGGCGTTCTTGCTGGCAATCTCCGGCATGGAAGAGGTGTTGCTGGTGATGACTGGTGTGCCGCATGCCATAGCTTCGAGCAGGGGTATGCCGAAGCTCTCGCGCAATGAGGTATAGAGAAACGCGAAGGCAGCGTTGTAGATATAAGGCAGGTCGCTATTGACGATGTAGCCGGGTGTCTTGATATGTTGACGGATATGTGCAATGTTGTTGCGTGAGATGATGCCGTCGAAGTACTGTTTCTCCAAGTCGGCCATCAGTAACGGACGCTTGACGGCTGACTGCTCCAGATAGCGGGCATAGGCAACGAGCGTACGTTCCGTGTTCTTCTTGGGGTCGGTATTGCCGAGGAAGAAGAAGAATCCCTTGTCGTCAATGTATTTCCTATAGATGCCCTCTGTGTCTTCTACGGGTTTGAACCAGTCGTTGTAACCGTTATAGATCATGCTCATCTGCTTGGCTGGCAGGTGCAGTTTGGTGATGATGTTGTTCATCTCGAAGTCGGAAACGGTAATGATTCGCTTACACTTCTTCAGGATGCGCGGTACGACCAGCCGCCGATAGAACCATCCCATGTTCTGATAGAGTGACTTGTTGGATTTGTCGCGTGGTTCCAGGAAGATGATATCGTGCAGGGTCAGTATCAGCGGTATGTCACACCATATTGGTGCTGTGTTGCTTGTACAGTGAAGAATATCCACACCCGACTGGCGTGCTGCACGTGGCAATGCGAACTGTTCCCAAAGCGGGTAGGAGGGGAAGTTCACCTCAATGACATGCATGTTGTGCGAATCTGTAACACAATGGTCTTCACCTGGTTTGACGAATATGAAATACTCGTTCACCGTGTCCATCTTCTGTAATTCCTTGATTTCCTGCAACACGACATAATCCATGCCGTGTTTGTTCTTACGAAAAATACGCTGTGCTTCTATGCCGATCTTCATATTGACATGTTTTTATCATTCAATGATCAACCTTTTTATGACTTTGGCGGGAACGCCTGCCACGATGCTATGGGCGGGCACGTCTTTGGTGACAACGGCGCCTGCTGCCACAACTGCGTGAGTGCCGATGGTGACTCCTGGCAGGATAACGGCATTGGCTCCTATCCATACATCGTCGTCGATGGTGACTGGCTTGGTGGAAACGCCTTGCTCGTCGATGCGCTTGTCTGTGTCTTCGAAGTTATGGTTCAGGGCAGTTACGGTGATGCCCTGTGCCAGGTTGACGTGACTGCCAATCGTAACCGGGCCGATGACTGTACAATGCAGCCCGATGCGTGTATGGTTGCCGATGATCACATCGCCTACGGCGTTGTTGATGCAGGCATACGACTCGATGACACTTCCTCTTCCGAGGGTGAAGTTGCGGTAAGGCGGCGTGTCCATCCGTACACTGAAATAGATCTTCGAACCTCGTCCGCGCCTCTGGTAGAATGGGGCTAACAGACGGATGTACCATCGTGGACGTGCGTCACGCTGATTCATAATCAGGTAGTCAAGCAGCTGCTTGAGTTTTGGGCTGCCTTTCAAGCCTTCACGTAGTTGTTCTTTGTTATTCATCATTGTCGGTTGTGCTTGGGTTTCTTTTTGGGGCGCATGGGGCTCGTGGGACTCATGGGACCTTTGGGGTCTTTGGGATTCTTGGGACCTGATGGCCTCATGGGACAGAGTTCGCGGATGAGGTCGGCTCGTCCGATGCGTCGCAGGCTCTGTTCTATATGATGTCTTTCCTCTGGCTTGTACCAGAAGAAGAATTGTCGCTGGGCGAGTTTGTCGCGAGGTGTCTTGGCAGAGAAAACGGGCTTCAGCGTGTAGGGATCATAGCCAGTGTACCATGTTTCCGTGCTGACGGTCATGGGGGTTGGCGTGAAGTCCTGTACCTGTTCCAGCTGGAAGTCCAGGTGTTTCGTCTTTACTGCCAGTTCGGCCATGTCTTCTTCGCGGCATCCAGGGTGGGAACTAATGAAATAGGGTATGATCTGCTGGTTCAGATGGTGATCGCGGTTGATACGGTCGAATATCCGCTTGAACTGTTCGAACTGTGCAAAGGACGGCTTGCGCATCAGGTACAGCACGGCATCGCTGGTGTGTTCGGGAGCAACTTTCAGTCGTCCGCTGACGTGACGGCAGATCAGTTCCCGTGTATATTCCTCCGCAGATTTGTTGGCTGCCTCGTCTTTACCTCTATATAATAACAGGTCATAGCGAACACCACTGCCGATGAAGCTCTTCTTGACTTCGGGCAAGGCATCAACGGCATGATATATGTCGAGCAGTGCCTGGTGGCTGGTATTCAGGTTGGGGCATATCTGGGGATGGATGCACGAAGGTCGCTTGCATTTGCCGCAGATGTCTTTGTTACGTCCGCTCATGCCGTACATGTTGGCCGACGGACCTCCCAAGTCACTGATGTAACCCTTGAAGTCCGGCATCCTGACCAGTTGCCTGACCTCCTTGAGGATGCTCTCCTTGGAACGGCTGGCAATAAACTTCCCTTGATGAGCCGAGATGGTGCAGAATGCACAGCCGCCGAAGCACCCACGATGAATGTTGATGGAGTTCTTGATCATCTCATAGGCAGGAATCCGCTTGCCTTTGTATTTGGGATGGGGCATCCGGGTGTAGGGCAGGTCGAACGAGGCGTCCAGCTCTTCTGTCGTCATAGGAGGGTAGGGGGGATTGACCACCACGTATCGTCCATCCACTTCCTGCAAAAGCCGCTGGGCATGCAGCTTGTTCGATTCCTCCTCGATATGACGGAAGTTCTCTGCCTGTGCCCGTTTGTCACGCAGACATTCTTCGTGCGAATGTAGGACGATGTCGTCAGGCGTGATGCCATCGGGTATGTCTTCCCTGCGTGAAAGATAAACTGTTTGCGGAATGTTACGGATATCACGGATGGGAATTCCCTCACTGAGCTGGCGTGCCAGTTCTTTCGTTGGTTTCTCACCCATGCCGTAGGTGATCATATCTGCCCCTGAGTCACAGAGTATGCACTTGCACAACTGGTCTTTCCAGTAGTCATAGTGCGTCAGACGACGAAGCGAAGCCTCGATGCCACCTAGTATGACAGGAACGTCTGGAAACAGCTGTTTGAGGATTTTGGTATAGACAATAGTCGGATATTCTGGTCGCATGTCGTGCCGTCCGTCAGGACTATAGGCATCTTCACTGCGCAGTCGGCGGTTGGCTGTGTATTTGTTCACCATGGAATCCATACAGCCGGGGGCGACACCGAAGAAGAGATGCGGACGTCCCAGCTTCTTGAAATCACGGAAGTCGCCGTGCCAGTCGGGTTGCGGAACGATTGCCACACGGTAGCCCTCGGCCTCCAGTATGCGTCCGATGACTGCTGCTCCGAAGGCAGGATGGTCAACGTAGGCATCGGCAGAGAAAAGGATGACATCAACATAGTCCCAGCCACGCAGCTCCAGCTCCTTCTTCGTTGTCGGCAGAAAGTCCGTCAATAAGGTTTGAGGCTTGAGGTTTGAGGCTTGAGGTTTATTTTCACCTCTAACCTCTGCTGTATAATCCCCTCTGTTGTCCTTACTAACCATAAATCTCAAACCTCAAATTTCAAACCTCAAATCAATTAAACGGTGTTCCCTGAAAGGCTCGCTTGGTCATTCCGAGGTTTTCGTTGCCGCGGTTTTTCCAGTTGATGAAGAGCAATACCAGCTGTTGAAGGCCGAATGCCTTCATGTTGGGGTGGTAGATGACGTCGAGACACAGGTCGATGATGTCCTTGTCGCGTCCGCTTTCCGACTCCAGCAGGGCACGTATGTTCAACTTCAGTTTCTCAAGCACTTGCTCATCGACGTAGCCGTTGCTGTCGATGAGGTCGCGGAACAATTGATACTTTTCAATGGTTTCGAGATGTTTCTCACTGATTTCAATGCTTCTGGTACCAGAAGAGTTGGTTTGGATTTTAGCCATAGTCTTATAAATATCGATTATTATTTGATTAGAAATTTCAGTAGTCCTTGCATGATGGCATTACGCTTCTGCCTGTCCGTGATACACTCAAAGGGGAAGCCCATCGTGATACATTTGTAGTCGTTTCCCTGATAGGCGGTACAGGCCACACGACCGTCGCCGTAGAGCATGGCCGGGTATGCTGGCTCAACGGGTAACAGCACGTTGGATGACGTGGAGGCATAGTGTTGCTCATTCAGCCTGTTGTAGTAGAGGAACGACGTTCCCATACCTGTGATGGAATCGTTGGGAGCACGGTAGCTGCCGTCGGCCGAGCACTTCAGCACATCGTTGAGCCATTGCTGCTCCTGGGATGTTCGCATGTCGCTGGCGATGTAGGAACCGCTGACCAGCAGGTTTCCTCCACTCCGTGTGTATGTCCGCAGCACGTTCTGCATCTGTGAACTGAACGACTTGTACTTGATGAGGCTGTGACCGTCGTCACGCTCCAATCCCAGCACCATGTCGATGAGTGCATATTTGGAGGTACGTATCCGTCCGCTTTCCATTGCCTGACTGGAACAGCTGGCAATGCTATACTGTCCGGCACTGGCAATGGCTGATGCATGGGTGCGTACATAGTTGAAGTTGTTACCTGCAATGAAGCGTCCGAAGAACTGGTCGTCGCTGTAGCCAAGTCCTGTGCTGCTCTCGTTGCCCATCCGTGCCCGGTTGAATACCGTCTGCTTGCCTATCCATCCGGCAGTGCGTCCCATGGTGATGCCAGGATCTTCGTCAAAGTCGAAGCCCTGTTCGCTGGCGTTGTTGCGAATGGCTGGAGAAGAAAGACGGTGGAAACCGTTGACAATCATAATCTCCTCTTCCGCATCAGGGTTATAGAGCACCGACAACTCTTCTGTCGTGAAGCTCTTGCCGCCTTTGTTCGTTGCTGCAACCTTGAAGGTATAGAGCAGGTTAGGCTCCAGTTCGATGGAGAACGACGGTGACCTGACCGTCGTACCATTGTCGTAGTCGGCATCGCCGACGGCTGTATAGACAATGTATCCTGTCGGCTTGGCACTTGGTTCCAGCGGGTCTTCCACAGGTGTCCAGCTGAGCCTTGCCTCGTCGCCTTTCAGCTCGGCACAGAAATGGTCGGGAGCCAGTGGCGTGACGACGAACGATTCCCCGTGCTGGCTGTTGATGTAACGTAGCAGTGACTTGTATATGCTACGTGCCAGTGTAAAGCGGAAGTTGGGATCCTGTCCCCACATCATGTCTGGGAAATTCTGGTGTGAAAGGACTTCGAAAATGGCGCTGGGCACTTCTGGAAGTCTGGTCTCTGCGTAGTTGCGGTCCCATAGAACCCTGCGGTTCCATTTGCCGTATGTTGCCTCGATATCGCTTCGGGCATCTTCGAGCAACGACTCTGCCAGTCCTTTTGACATCATGCGCGGCAACCCGCAGTTAAGCCTGCCGTCGTTGAAGTTCGTCGTATAGATGGCCAGTGATCCGATGAGGTCAGCACCGTTGCGTGCAAAGCCTGCATCGCTGTGTACGGCCAGCGACAGCTCAAGTGGTACGCCGGCACCTTCTAATGAGGGCACGTAGCAGGAACCGCCAGCCAGATAGTTGGTCATGTTCGGACGTACGTTGATGTCGTCGGAATAGTCATCCTTGCCAGCCTTCACGCTGTAGATGTCGTAGGGCATTCCCGCCCATTGTGCATAGTAGCGGGCAGCTTCCAGGGCACGTGGTAATCCGCTGATTCTTCCTCCGCGTTCAATGTTGCCCATACCGCCTCCGAAGCGTACGGCATCTGTCGTGACGATACCTTTCTTGTTGCGGCTCTGGTTGGTGATGACTACGCGGTTGAACTCATTGCTCCCGCCGTCAAACTCGAACGTTCCCAGATAAACCCATGTGCCGCCGCCCATCTGCTGGTTGACATAGAACTCGGTCTTTTCACCTTTGTGCCATACCGTGTAATGTGCGTCGTCAACACTCTGCGGCAGTGTCTGATAGCTTACATAGACGGCATAGCGTCCTGCGCTGGGAAGGTAGGGCTGATAGGATACAAGACTGTAGTTTTTCTTTTTCTTGGTGGCCTTGGCCTGTCGTGCGCTACCTGCCGTAAAGGGATTCTCGCCGTCGCGGTAATATCCTTGATGGAAGGCAAAGCCGTCGTGGGATGTCGTACGCCAGGGACTATTGCCCTCCACTTCGATGTATGCTGTTCCCGGGTCGCGCATGTCGTTGTCAACGATTACTTCGTAGCGTTGCCAGTCACGTTCTCTTGGGGAGAATACGATGGCGCCCGCATTTTCCAGCATCGGCATGAGGTAGGGTACGACAATGGTCTGCGTATAGAGGTCTTCCGTAGTGCCAAACAGCTTTGGACGTTGCCATTTCCAAGTGGCTTTGCCTACGTCATAGTAACGTCCGTGACTTGCCCACAGTGCGATGTGGCGGTTCTGTAGGCCGTGTGATATCTTGTTGGGTGAAGAAACGTTCTCCACCCAGGGTCTTCCTTCATAGTTGATTCGTCCCCACAACTTTGTCTGGGCCTCTGCCTGTTGTGTGGTAGCTGCAAGTGCCGTGAGGCATCCTGCTATGATGTATTTTTTCATATTTCTCCTATCGTAAAGTTCTGCGGCTTTTTGCCGGTGAAGTCTTTATAGTATTGTTTGATTTCGCGCATTTGTGTGTCGATGTCACCATTGGGAGTGATAGCCTTTGTACAGCAAATCAGCTTCTTCTGGTAGTCAATGCCGTAGAGCAGGATGGGAATCCCTGCCTTATAGGCAATGTAGTAGAAGCCTTTCTTCCATTCGGCTGTCAGCTGTCGCGTGCCTTCCGGTGTGATACAGAGTATGAATTGGCTACATTCTTTTGCCGTTTGTGCCAGGTTGTCGGTCATGCTGCTGTGCTTGCTGCGCCATACGGGGATGCCTCCCAGCTTACGGAACATAATACCCAAAGGCCAGAAGAACCATTCCTTTTTCATCAGGAAGTTGGTCTTCATGCCTTCAGCCTGTGCATACAGTTGACCTATCAGAAAGTCCCAGTTGCTGGTATGCGGTGCCAGACAGATGATGCATTTGTCAGGATGGTGCTCTGTGATGTCGAGCTTCCATCCCATTTGTTTGTACAATAGCCAGCGGCAGAACGCTTTCATCTCTTCTTATTGGTTGTTGATTTGGTCAACGACCTCAATGACTTGTGCATTGAATTTTTCAATGAGGTCTTTGAAGTATAGCTTTGGCTTCATGCCTGGTTCCACATGCGAGATGCGACTGACGAAGTCGGTCTCCATCTTGATGATGGAACTGAGCAGTGCCTCGGCATTTTCAGGGTGCTCATTTTCGAGTGAAGATGCTACTCCTTCTGCGAAGAGAATGCTGCAGATGTTGGTAATGTTTTGCTTTAAAATCCTTCTTTTTGCCATAGTTTTTTTCCTCCTGTCTATGATTGTTGTTTTGTTATTTCCGTCAAAGATACGGAAAAAAGTTGAAACGACAATATTTTCCCCTAAAAAAAATTCTTAAAAAACACTTTTTAGGCCAATTTTCTTCTTATTTCTCAAATAAAAAGATTATTTTTGCAGGTCGAAAAAACGTTTTATACATTATATTATAATTACAGATTATGGAAAAAAGTGCATTGCAGATTGCAAGAGCTGCCTATCAGCCGAAATTGCCGAAGGCGCTCCAAGGTGCAGTCAAGGTTAAGGAAGGCGCTCCGACGCAGAGCGTGGACAATCAGGAAGACATCAAGAAACTGTTCCCCAACACTTACGGTATGCCCCTCGTGGAGTTTGTACCTGGTGAGGATGTTGCCAACGCCAAGATGAACGTGGGCGTTATCCTTTCCGGTGGTCAGGCTCCTGGCGGTCACAACGTGATTACGGGTTTGTTTGACCAGCTGAAGCGTCTGAACCCCGAGAACCGTCTCTTCGGCTTCATCCTCGGCCCTGGCGGTTTTGTTGATCACAACTACATGGAACTGACAGCCGACATCGTTGAGGAGTACCGTAATACCGGTGGCTTCGACATGATTGGCTCAGGACGTACAAAGCTGGAGAAGGTCGATCAGTTTGAGAAGGGTCTTGAGATTCTTCGTAAGCTTGACATCAAGGCGCTCGTGATTATCGGTGGTGACGACTCGAATACCAATGCCTGCGTATTGGCCGAGTACTACGCTGCCAAGCAGTATGGTGTACAGGTCATCGGTTGTCCCAAGACTATCGACGGCGACTTGAAGAACGACCAAATTGAGACCTCGTTCGGTTTCGACACTGCATGCAAGACCTACTCAGAGCTTATCGGAAATATCGAGCGTGACTGTAACTCTGCCCGTAAGTACTGGCACTTCATCAAGGTGATGGGTCGTTCGGCTTCTCACATTGCATTGGAGTGTGCCCTGCAGACACAGCCCAACATCTGCCTCGTCAGCGAGGAAATTGAGGCCAAGGCTATGAGTCTTGCCGATATCGTTGATTACATTGCCAACGCTGTATGTATGCGTGCTGCCGATGGCAACAACTTTGGAACGGTCATCATCCCCGAGGGTGTCATCGAGTTTATCCCGGCTATCAAGAAGTTGATTGCCCAGCTGAACGACGTACTGGCTTTGCCCGAAGCTAAGGAGATCAGCCGTGACGAGCAGGTAGATTTCGCAAAGAGTCACCTCACTGAGGAGAACCTTGCCGTGTTCAACAGCCTGCCCGTAGGCGTTGCACGTCAGCTGGCCCTCGACCGCGACCCGCACGGAAACGTTCAGGTATCGCTCATCGAGACCGAGAAACTGCTCTCTACGATGGTTGCACAGAAGTTGGAGAAGATGAAGAAGAAGGGTGTTTTCAAGGGCAAGTTCGCTACCCAGCACCACTTCTTCGGCTATGAGGGACGTTGCGCCGCTCCGTCGAACTTCGATGCTGACTACTGCTACGCTCTTGGTACAAGTGCTGCACAGCTCATTGCCAACGGCAAGACCGGCTACATGGCTATCGTGAAGAATACGACAGCACCTGCCGAGCAGTGGATTGCAGGCGGTGTGCCCATCACGATGATGATGAACATGGAGAAGCGTAACGGTGAGATGAAGCCTGTTATCCGTAAGGCTCTGGTTGAACTGGAGGGCGCTCCTTTCAAGACCTTTGCTGCACAGCGCGACCGTTGGGCACGTGAGACAGCCTACGTATATCCCGGACCTATTCAGTACTGGGGACCGACGGAGGTTTGCGACCAGCCCACTATGACGCTTGCTCTTGAGCAGCAGAAATAAGTATCAGAGAATCAGGAATCAGGGATGGCCCTGATTCCTGGTTTTTTCCCATCAAAAAGTTATATGTCTGAGACAAATCGTCGAATGCCTTCGCGCAGAACATCGCCGAAACACCATATTTCATCTCCCGTCAGGCACAAGCGTCCGAACTTTCTGATACGCTTTCTACAGCGTGTGCCTGGAAAGCTGTTGTGGATTGGCGGCCTGCTGATTGTTGCAGCATATATCTGGTTTTTCTATTATTTCTTCGTCAGTCCCTACGGCTTCCGCTGGCGTGCGCTGTATGGTGACATCAGTTATCCTGAAGGCTACGAGATACACGGCATTGACATCTCGCATCATCAGGGTGAAATCCAGTGGGACACGCTGGCCGAGCAAGCCCGTATCAACGACTGTCCTGTACGTTTCGTTGTCATGAAGGCCACTGAGGGCTCGACCATTGTCGATGAGAACTTCACCTATAACTTCCGTCAGGCACGCGACTACGGCTTCATACGCGGTGCCTACCACTTTTGGAGCACCAAGAGCGGTGCCACCAGTCAGGCCCGTTATTTCATCAGGAACGTGAGACTTGACGATGGTGACCTGCCGCCTGTGCTCGATGTCGAGAACAAGGCATCCGACCAGTCGCCTGAACAGTTCCGTGACAGTGTACTGAAGTGGCTGGACATGGTGGAGAAACACTACAAGGTGAAGCCCATCATCTATACCTATTATAAATTTAAGACGCAGTACTTGGGTGATGAGGCATTCAATAAATATCCCTATTGGATTGCCCATTATTATGTGGAAAAGGTGGAGTATGAAGGTCCTTGGAAGTTCTGGCAGCATACCGATGTGGGACGTCTCCCCGGTATCAAGGGATATGTCGATCTTGATATCTACAACGGTTCTTACTACGACCTCCAGCAACTTTGCATCCGTCGCGAGTAGTTACGGTTGTGAGTCTTCCCCTGTCAGCGGGTGAACCGCTGACCACAGTACGTTGTCTGTTCTTACATCCCTTTGGTGGCAAGTGGCATAGCAGAGCGGTCTGTTGTCTGTTGTCCGTTGTCCGTTGTCCGTTGTCCGTTGTCTTTCAACATACAAACTCCAGACACACCCAATTGTTTTCTTCCTGTTGTTTCCTGAACGTCAGTCCCAGACTCTTTGCCTTTTCAATAAGTAGGGGCGCATCTTCCGTGTAAAAACCGCTGAGCAGCAACGTGGAACCCGTGTGCATCTTCTGTCTGAATCGCGGCAGGTCGTTCAAGAGAATGTTACGGTTGATGTTGGCCATCACCAGGTCGAACGTCTCGTCAAAGGAATCCAGCACCGTAGCATCACCCAACAGCGTCGTAAACCGGTCATCTACCTGATTGATGACGGCGTTGTGATGGGCATTGTCGGTACTCCACTCGTCAATGTCGTAGCCTGTAGCACTTGCTGCTCCCAGCTTCAGTGCCGCTATAGCCAGAATGCCCGTTCCCGTTCCGCAGTCGAGAACTTTGAGGTTCAAGGCTTGTCTGTTGTCCGTTGTTGAAATGAGCGCCTTGAGCATCAGACGGGTGGTCTCGTGGTTGCCAGTGCCGAAGGCAAGTTTGGTGTCTATCTCGATGGGAATGGCCTCTCCAGCTCCTTTCTGTAGTAGGGGAGTGGTTTCTGGCAGGTGACGACCGTCATGTACAATAATCGGTGGAACCGTAATTGGCTCAAAACCTGTTGCTTCCCATTCTGCGTTCCAGTCTTCGTTGGCGGCCTCTCTGACATCATAGACTATGTTGACACCCGCTATGGGGAAGTCATCGAGCACCTCCTTCAGCAGGTTTTCTTCGAACAGTGTCTGTTGTACGTAGCCGAACAATCCCTCTTCCGTCTCTTCAAAAGTCTCGAACCCGGTGTCGCCAGCCAGCGCAGCCAGCAAGTCGCATGCATCCTGCTTCACTGCCTCTTCCGGGCATGTCAGCTTGAATAAAACCTCAAAGTATTTCATTGTAAATGTTAATTTGGCCACAAAAGTATAAAAAAATAGGGAAAAACCTATCGCGTTTTAGGGTTTTTCCTTAATTTTGCATGAAATTAATGTCTAATTTTGTACCGTCAAATCATAGAAACGAACGAATATGAAGAAGTTAATCCTGTTATCGATTATTGCAGCAAGCATGCCGCTTGGACTTTTTGCCCAGGATGACATGTACTTTGTTCCAACAAGGGAACTGGCAGAGCAGACCGCACGTGAATACGGACTGCCCCGTAACACCTATTACATTGGTTCACCGCGTAGCATTGACGATTACAACCGTCGCGGCAGTTATTACGAGGTACTGGACTCGCTGGGTAACGACTCGATTTCCTTCGATGCCGTTGTCGGCGTATATCCCGACTCCCTGTACATTGACGAAGATGACGGTGACTACCGTTATACCCGCCATTTCAGCCGTTTCGAGGGCTATGAGCCAAGCTCTGCATACTGGGCAGGCTACTATGCTGGACGTAGCACGTGGCACTCGCCTTGGTACTACGGTTATTATTCGCCTTGGCACTATAGCTATTATCCCTGGTACGACTCCTGGTACGACCCGTGGTATTACGGTTACTATGGCTATTACGGCTACTATGGATGGCCTCGTTACTACTATGGTAGCTATTATGGCTACGGATGGCCGCACTACTACGGCGGTATCACTTACTCACGTCCCATCAACACTCGCAACCACGGACATGTCAGTCATGGCACGGCACCGCGAGGCATTAGTAATGGACGTTCCGTAACCCATCGGAACGGTACCTTTGGCGGCACGGGTGCAGGACGTTTCGGTGGTACACGTACTAACACTGTCACACCTACAAATTCTTCACCGCGTAGAGTCAATACACCCTCTACTACGACAACTACACCGCATAACAGCTTCGGTTCCGGTACTCATTCCAATGGCGGTAGCTTTGGCGGAGGCGGTGGCAGCTTTGGCGGCGGTAGTCGCGGCGGTGGAGTTAGTCACGGTGGTGGTGGCGGTGGTGGACGCTTCGGTTCTCATCGCTAACGTCTGAACTCCATCACTTCTGAACTCTTTATTGAAATTTAAATAACATCCTTATCATTATGAAAAGACTATTATTCGCAGCTCTGATTGTGGCATCGGTGATGCCTGCAGCAGCACAAGAGACATACGAGAATGCCAAGATAGCCACCGAGGATCTGAATGGTACGGCTCGCTACGTTGGCATGGGTGGAGCCATGGATGCACTGGGTGCAGATATCTCCACGATGGGAACTAACCCCGCTGGTATCGGTATGTTCCGTCGTTCCAATGTCAGTGCCTCGTTCGGAGCAACGATTCTGGGCGATGCACCAGATGTACTGGGTGCCAATAAGACCTATATGTCGTTTGACCAGATAGGTTTCGTCATCAGTACGAATACCAGCGGTGTTAAGCAGTCGTTTGTCAACATCGGCTTCAACTACCACAAGAGTCGTAACTTTGACTTCATACTCTCTGCTGCAGATCGTCTGGACAATGCCTCGCAGAACAAGCTTACCTATGCCAAGGGTATCAACGGGCTGCTTTACGAGGAGTCGTCTTCAGGTGTACCCTTGTTCCAGCATCCGTATTATAGCTGCAGCCAGCTGGACGATATCTATGCCAACGGGCTGAACTGGTTGCCGGGCGACGGCATCAACGATGGCAAGTGGATCTATGAGAATGCCACGCAGTACAACCTCGATCGCTCCCATACGGGTTATGTCGGTGAATATGACTTCAACATCAGCGGCAACATCAACAACCGTGTCTATCTGGGACTTACCGTTGGCTACCACGACGTACACTACAAGCACTATGGCGAATACAGCGAGCAGCTGGACGGCTTCCAGTTCAGGGTGGCCGACGACCGCCAGATTACTGGCGGTGGTGCCGATGTCAAGGCTGGTATCATCTTCCGTCCCATCGAGTATTCTCCCTTCCGCGTCGGTCTCTCTGTCTCTACACCAACGTTCTACAAGCTCACTACCGACAACTACACAACAGTTACCGATGGCTATGAGACAAGCCGTACTAGTGAGTCCTACGAATTCAAGCTCTATACACCATGGAAGTTCGGCATCAGCCTTGGCCATACCATCGGCAGCAATGTCGCCCTTGGTGCCAGTTATGAGTATGCTGACTATGGTTCACTGGATACCCGCTTCATCACTGACTCCTACTACAGCCGCTGGTATGACGACTATGTGGATGAATCCTCCAGTGATGACATCATGAACCGCCACACCCAGCAGACCCTGAAAGGCGTCTCGACGTTCAAGGTCGGTGCAGAGTTCAAGGTGACTCCCGAACTGGCCCTGCGTGTAGGTTACAACTACGTGTCGCCTATGTACGACAAGGAAGGCTTTAAAGATGGTACGCTCGATAGCGACGGCTCCTACTACAGCAGTGCTACCGACTACACCAACTGGCAGGCTACAAACCGTGTCACAGCCGGTCTTGGCCTGAACCTCGGTCAGCTCAATCTCTCAGCAGCCTATCAGCTCAGTACTACCAACGGTGAGTTTCACCCCTTCATGAACTACTACGACAATACTTCGCCCGAAAACGACAACATTGCCAATACGGTGAAAGTCAAGAACAACCGCCATCAGCTGCTCTTCACACTTGGCTACACTTTCTGATAGCACCATTTCAACCAAAAAAGAACCCGCTTTTACCGAGCGGGTTCTTTTTTGTTCAACTTTAATTTGCTGTTGAGCATGCTTATAAGTCGCGGGTTATCATCAGTCGATATTCGACGGGATTCATGCCGATGGCCTCCTGGATGCAGCATTGCAACATGCGGATGTTGGTGAAGCTATACGCTTGTTATTTCTAATGAGTATTTCTCTATGATATGAGAAAGTAGATATCCCCATTTTCTGTTCCTATATCTGATTATCATACATTTACACAATTTCTCTGCGCTAAATTTGCACCAAACTTGCATCAAACCTGCACCTCTCAATTGATTATTTTGCATTTCATATGCAGGTGCAGGAAAAATGTGAAATCGTACTGTGGTCGTATGGTGATAGTTGTGAGTGTAGTGCAATAGGTTATTCCCAAAATATATTGCTGTTTTTATTTTGTTGTTTCAAAAACAATCACTATCTTTGCAATCAAGTATCGCTGATTGCCGTAACAGTGCAAGCAAGGAACCTATAATAGCTTAAAACAATGAATCACTTGGAAGATGTTGGCCTTACGATGAAGGAAAACATCACATCAGTCGTTCTGAGTGTGTAGCTCTCAACGTTATAGCTGAATAACTTGCAGGTGCTTTAATGACACAAAGAAATGCTTTGTCGAATAATTATAGGTAATATCTATTAATACATAAATTCGAGTGGAAGCCGTTCCGTAGAATTCGATTCTTTCGGACTCTCACCCTCAGAAGAGGAGTA
>CAJOQT010000005.1 GCA_905236875.1 uncultured Prevotella sp.
CGGCCACGAATGGCAGGGTTAGTCGTTGGCAAAAGTACAAAAAAGAAATGGAATCACAAAACTTTCAACAGAAAATCTTGTGCAATTTATTGACTTTGTCGAAGATAGGATGTATCTCGGAAATGGAAAATTGCATTTTGCATTGCTCTCGATTTTCACTATCATTGAGTGTCAGAGAGACATCAATAAGGCAAGCGACAAAGAAAAGGCACCTTTTTGCGGTTTTTAACGACCACGAATTTAATGAATAACACTAATTCTCTCCATCTGCTGGCTCTTCGTCAATAAAAGATACGAATAAGAGCCTTCAAGTGTGTACCATTAGAACAAGAGAGACGATTTATTCAATGTCGTGCATGATGGCCGACAGATCGATCTGGGCACCAAGCTGTGCAAAAAGCTTGTCGTATTCCTCGGCGGTGATTTTCTTGCCATTCCTGGTCTTGGTGCTTAATGCCAGCTCACCATCCATGCCGTATTCATCGATGGTACGGAAACTGACAACGGCCTTACTGTCCTTGACAAGTGTGCAGTCAGACATCATGCAACCCGTTCCGCAGCCACCCTGTGCCCCGACGCCGTGCTCAAAGAAATAGATGTCGGTAGCACCGAAGGAGTTGGCAAGTACGGAGGGCTTGTCGCCTGCGATAGAGAACACGACATTATAGAAACCGGACTTATTTTGTACAAAAACTTCCGGGGTCCCATCAAGGTCAACATCAACCAGGCCGTATGCATCGAAGGAGATGTCGTCCTTGGAAACTCCCTGCAACCTTGCCACTTGTACCTTCATGGCAGACAGATACTTGTAGATGTTGAAGTTCTTGTTGAACTTCCCGTCGTCGGCGTATGCCCGCATGTTCATCAGCAGGTCGTAGTTGTTGTCCTGCTCAAAGATAATGTCGTGAACGCGCCATTGGCCGTCCTCCACCCTCATTAGCCAGCGAATGGGAATGCCATTGATGGTGACGGCATCCTTGACAAGGAACCTGACTTCGGCCATGCCATTGGGCTGTAGCTGGACCTGAATATCGTTGGCACTGACATACCCCTCGTAACAGTCGTATGTCCAGGCATCCAACGGTCCTTCGTCGCCGAAGTCAAAGAATCCGCCGCACTCACACTCACGGTCGATTGCCTCCACCTCCCTACGCACCCGAAGCCACTCCCGGCTGCCGAAGCGTTCGTCTATAGTAGGCACGTCCTCATCATAGTGCATCCTCATCGCATTCCAATAGTCATAGACGGCATCCACCTGCCTGATGACTGCCTCCTCGGTATTCAGGGAGTCGGGCACTTCATCTGTTACAACAGTTTCGGATACGGAAACCGGGGTGCTTGCATGGTAGCCGCATGCTGTCATGGGCAATGCCAGCAAAGCAAACAAGAATGAAAGGGTCTTTTTCATACGATTGGTTTAGTTCGTCAGATAGATTTCTCCAGCGAGAGCGAGCATGCCCAACAGCCATCCGGCAGCGACCTTCAGCGTACAGTGCTTGAGGTACCAGCCCAAACGGACATGCTCCATCTTCATCAGGGCGAGGCCGCTGACGTTGCCGACGCAGAGCAGACAACCTCCGACAGCGGTCGAGAAGGCGATGACCTTCCAGAAAGCACCGTTCTGCATGAAGTTCATGGCATAGCCGTCAGCCGCATGGTCGAAGACTGGATAGAGTGAGAAGTTCGACATGGCAATGGTAAACGTATCAACCAGCGAGCTGAGCAGACCGGAAACAAGTCCCACCATCCAGATGTCGTGGACGTAGATGTCGATCCACTCTGCCACACTCTGGAACACACCCGTCTCGGTTACCACGCCAAGTCCCAGCATGATACCCAGGACAAAGAGAATCTGCTGGAGCGTGTCATACTGCAGGGCGACGGGGATGAGCCTGCGGGCCATCTGACCGGAGTTGTTCAGTTTGCGGTTTACAATCTCATTGACCACCCAGAGCACGCTCAATACGCACAAGGCTCCGAGGAAGGGCGAGAGTTTCGTGATGTTGTGGAAGGTAGGAATAAACCACAGTCCTCCGATGCCGACCACCAGCATCAATATGCGCTGCCAACGATTCAGGTTTGTATCGTCGCCACGATAGGGAGCTGCCGGCCACGCCACGTCGAGCCGTTCAGGCAGTTCGCGACTCATCCACCACGTAGGAATGACCCACGCCAGCACAGCGGGTAGTGCCAGATAGCCGGAGAAGTTGCTTGCCGTCACGGCACCGTCGCCCCAGAGCACCACGCCTGCAGGGTCGCCGATGACCGTCATGCAGCCGCCACAGTTGGCTGCCAGCACGATGGAACTGCCGACGACCATTCGCTGACGGCTGTTCTGCACGATCTTGTGCATGATGACCAGCATCATCGTCGTCGTCGTCAGGTTGTCAAGGTTAGCGGAGATGACGAAGGTTGCCAGTGAGAGCGTCCAAAGCACACGCTTGGAGTTGCGTGTACGGATCCAGTCCTGTATGAAGTCGAAACAGCCGTTGTTGTTCAGCAGTTCCACAATCGACATCGTGGCCAGCAGGAAGAGCACGATGGCTGCTGCCTTGCCCACATAGGTGAGGAACACATTATTATATATATAGAGTTTCACCTGCTCGCTCGACGGCTCTTCACCATCGAGGAATGCCCAGTAGTCGGCCGCGTGGCGGTTCATGACAAAGTCCGTTCCATAACAGATATAGACCACCCATCCGGCGGCGGCAATAAACATGGCAATAGCGGCCTTGTTCACATTCGTCAGATGGCCTGTGGCAATGAACAGGTAGCTCAAAAGCAGCAGAAAAACAATTATCAGCGTCATAGTCCTGGGTTTTATCGACGACAAAAGTACGAAAAAAGAGACGAACTGCAAAACAATTCATCTCTTTTTTTATTTCATATCCTGTATTTTCCTTTCCGTTCCTTCTTGGCCTTGCGTGGAGTCTGATAGCTTCCGCCCAGCGGAGAATGCACGCCACGGTACTCGTTGTAGCGCTGATTGATGCGTGCCACGTAATCAACCGTCTCCGAGCCGCGCATGTATCCGTGCTTCACCAATGGGTCGCGATAGTACTGCGCATCCTGCAGCAGCAGGACATAGCGGGAGACGTCAGCCCAGCGGTACTTGTTGCCTCCGTACTTCTCGGTCAGCGCCATAGCATCACGTATGTGGAACGCGCCACCGTTGTAGGAGGCGAGGATGAAGTTGATACGCTCACGACGGTCGGCGATGTCCTTGAACATGCCGTTCAGCTCGGCAATATACTTGGCGGCAGCGGCGATGTTGGCCTCGGGGTCGTAGATCTTGCTCTGCGGAAGTCCGAGATGGTCGGCTGTACGCGGCATGATCTGCATCAGTCCGCAGGCACCTGCCCATGAATGGGCCTGGGGGTCGAAGGTCGATTCCTGATAGCACTGGGCAGCCAGCAAACGCCAGTCCCAGCCGGCCGTAGGAGCATGGGCAATGAAGAGGCCGTCCCACTGTGAGATGACACCTCCTGCACGGTCAAGCATAGGGGCAAAGACACGACGGCGCACACGGTTCTTCACGCTGAGCATCTCCTGCTCCTGCTGTCTCACTTCGGCCAGCATCGACGAACGGTACCAGGCCCGCAGCTCCTTCTCCAGAAGCGGTTTGCGCTCATCGACCACCCATCCCAGCGAGTCGAAGGCCGTCGTTCCACGTGGCGTGCCGCCGGGGGCAACCACCATCACGTCTCCCTCACCCTCGCGCAGCTTGTCGAGCATCTCAGTCGTATCGCGACATACATCCACACGAACGCTGCATCCTATTTTCCCGGCAAAGCGTTCGCACAACAGATACTGCGTACCCAGCGAACGACCGTGATAGTCGTAGTAGGTCTCCGGACCGCTCATCGTCAGCATAATCAGCTCACCATTGCGCTGTATCTGGTCGATATCGAAGTTATCCGACCACGAAACGGAGTCGCTGACTGTTCCCCAAGGTGCCACGACGGGGCCTGTCTTCTTCTCCGTACAGGCAGCAAGCACCGCCGTCAGGAGGACAAAAAGTTGAATATATATGTATTTTCGTACCAAAATCCTTGTATTTTGCGTGCAAAAGTAATAATTATTTGCGATTAACGATTTACAATTTACGATTTTTTTGTATCTTTGCAACCTGTTATCAATAAATAAGTCAAATAGAAAGATGTTAAGGATTGCCGTACAATCGAAAGGTCGTCTCTACGAAGACACCATGAGTCTGCTCAACGAAGCCGATATCAAGGTCGGTGCCACCAAGCGTACCCTGCTTGTTTCTGCCAGTAATTTCCCCCTCGAAGTGCTTTACCTGCGCGACGATGACATACCACAGAGCGTGGCATCGGGCGTTGCCGATATCGGCGTGGTGGGCGAGAACGAGATGGTGGAGCGTGGCGAGGATGTTGAGGTCGTCTCACGTCTGGGCTTCTCACGCTGCCGCCTGTCACTGGCTATTCCCAAGGAGATCGACTATCAGGGACTGGAGTGGTTCAACGGCAAGAAGATTGCCACAAGCTATCCCAACATCCTGCGGCAATTCATGCAGCAGAAAGGCATCTGTGCCGACATTCACGTCATCACGGGCAGCGTGGAGATCAGCCCGGGCATCGGACTGGCCGACGGTATCTTCGACATCGTCAGCAGCGGCTCCACGCTGGTCAGCAACAACCTGCGTGAAGTCGAGGTGGTGATGCAAAGTGAGGCATTACTCATAGGCAACAAGGCGATGAACGACGAGAAGCGCAGCATCCTGGAGCAGATACTCTTCCGCTTCAAGGCCGTGAAAGATGCCGAAGACAAGAAGTATGTACGCATGAACGCTCCCAAGGCCCGTCTGCAGGAAATCATCGACGTGCTGCCTGGCTTGAAGAGTCCTACCATCATTCCCCTGGCCGACGACGAGTGGTGTTCAGTTCATACCGTGCTCGACCAAAAGACATTCTGGGACATCATCGGCAAGCTGAAGGAGTTGGGTGCTCAGGGCATCCTGGTAACTCCCATTGAGAAAATGATTATTTAAGAGCTGAGTGTTGAGAGTTGAGCGACATTTGTTAAGAATTTGGAGTTAGGAAATGAAGATATATAAGTATCCCCCCAAGGACGTATGGGCAGAGATCGTAGAACGTCCACGACTTGATTTGACACGGCTCAACGAAACCGTTGCCGGCGTATTGGCCGACGTGAAGGCACGCGGCGACGAGGCCGTAAAGGAATACGAGCTGAAGTTCGACAAGGCCCGTCTGGACAGCCTGGCAGTCAGCGAGGCAGAGATGGACGAGGCAGAAAAGCTGGTCAGCAACGAGCTGCGCGATGCCATCATACTCGCCCACCATAACATCAAGGTGTTTCACATCTCACAACGCTTTGTAGGACAGAAGGTGAAGACACAGGAAGGTGTCGTCTGCTGGCAGAAAAGCGTTGCCATCGAACGCGTGGGACTCTATATCCCGGGCGGCACTGCCCCACTCTTCTCTACCGTACTCATGCTGGCAACACCCGCCAAGATTGCTGGATGCCGCGAGATTGTGCTCTGCACACCTCCGAACAGCGAGGGCAAGGTACATCCCGCCATTCTGGTAGCAGCCCGCATTGCAGGCGTCAGCAAGATCTTCAAGGCTGGTGGCGTACAGGCTATCGGTGCTATGGCTTACGGTACGGAGTCGGTGCCTAAAGTTTTTAAGATATTCGGTCCGGGCAACCAATACGTGATGGCCGCCAAGCAGCAGGTGACCCTCGACGAGGTGGCGATTGACATGCCTGCAGGACCCTCCGAGGTATGCGTCATTGCCGACGAGAAAGCGAATGCGGAGTTCGTGGCAGCCGACCTGTTGTCACAGGCAGAACACGGCATCGACTCGCAAGTATTGCTCATTACTACAGCAGAAAACAAGCTGAAAGAGATTGCCGAAGAGGTAGAACGACAGCTTGAACAACTACCACGTAAGGAGATGGCAGCCAAGGCATTAGAAAACAGTCGCTACGTTCTTGTCCGCTCACTCGACGAGGCCATAGCACTGAGCAATGCCTATGCACCGGAACACCTCATCCTCCAGACGGAGGACTACCAACAGCTGGCCGAGAAAGTGGTCAATGCGGGCAGCGTGTTCCTGGGAAAATTTGCCTGCGAAAGTGCCGGCGACTACGCCAGCGGCACCAACCACACACTACCCACACACGGATATGCAACGGCCTATAACGGTGTGAATCTGGACAGCTATTGCCGCAAAATCACTTTCCAGCACCTGACGGAGGACGGCATCCGACAGATCGGCAAAGCCGTCGAACTGATGGCTGACGCTGAACAGCTGCATGCCCACAAGAATGCGATGAGCGTAAGAATACGCTCTATTCAGAATAAAGAATAATATATGAGTGTCGGCTTGCCGATTAAGAATTGAAAATGATGAAGTCTTTAGAACAATTAGTCAGGCCAAATATATGGAAACTCGCGCCCTATAGCAGTGCCCGAGATGAATATGCAGGCAAGGAGGCCAGCGTGTTCCTCGATGCGAATGAAAACCCATACAACAGCCCTTTCAACCGTTATCCTGATCCTTTGCAGCGAGAACTGAAGAAACAGCTGTCGAAGATCAAGGATGTTCCTGAGGATATGATCTTCCTCGGCAACGGCAGCGACGAGGCCATCGACCTCTGCTACCGCGTGTTCTGTGAGCCAAAACAGGACAATGTCGTTGCCATCGAACCCACCTACGGCATGTATAAGGTATGTGCCGACATCAATGATGTGGAATATCGCCCAGTGCTGCTGGACGAACATTACCAGATGAATGCCGACAAACTCTTAGGGGCAGTCGATGGCCACACTAAACTCATCTGGATATGCTCTCCCAACAACCCCACTGGTAATGCGCTGCAGCGTGAGGAAATCGTGAAGGTGATCAAGGGCTTCGACGGCATTGTGGTCATTGACGAGGCCTACAGCGACTTCTCTGCACAAAAGACGTTCCGCAGCGAAGTGACCAGTCTTCCCAATGTTATCGTACTCAACACGTTCAGCAAGGCATGGGGACTGGCTTCCATCCGTCTGGGAATGGCCTTCGCCTCAGCCGACATCATCCGTCTGTTCAACAAGGTCAAGTACCCCTATAATGTCAATCTGCTGACACAGCAGCAGGCGATGGAGGCGCTCAAAGACCCGTTTGAGACAGACAAATGGATCAAGATGTTGCTGGGTGAACGCACACGTCTGATGGCAGCCTTTGAACTACTGCCCATCTGCGAGAAAGTATATCCGACGGATGCCAACTTCTTCCTCGCCAAGATGACCGATGCACAGGGCATCTACGACTATCTGGTCGGCAAAGGAGTAATTGTACGCAACAGAACTCGCGTACAATTATGTAACAACTGCCTTCGTATCACAATTGGTATGAAGGGAGAGAATAACGAACTGCTCTCGGCTTTGAGACAGTACTAAGCCGGCTGCCTGCTACACCTTCACATTCAGCTGTCTGTATTTATAAACGAAGTACAGACAGAGTGTCAGCGCAAAGAACACTACGAAGATGCCGGCGAAAAGCATCGTCATATCGTCACCACCAGCACCATTGCCAATAAAGAAGTCCTGACCTGCTGCTACAGAGTCAGTCATATTCTGTATCTGTGCCGAGTCAACGACCTGGTCGCTGGCCGTATCGGGCTGAATAATGACTTTGGGCTCGAGGGGCTTGATGATATGCGGATGGCGAGGCCTGCCATCATACGGAAGTACGTCTAATAATAATTTCCACATCATATTCTCTGAAATTTGTTTATATTGATAACGTTAATTAATCACTCTTATTGCTTATTAGACTATATTCATCACTCAACGTTTAATTTTAATGTTTAATCTTTACGCTTTTGAGCGAAGCGAATTTAATGTTTAATTTAACAAGTTGATCACCAGTTCCACCAGCACCCCCGTCAGGAAGCTGATGGCATTACAGAGCGCCCCATAGACGAAAGCCTGTTTCAGACTACGGACAAAGCATGCATACCACAGCGACTCCACCACAATAACCACCACCTCTGCCATCAGGAACATACCGATCCCCACAAGCCAGTAGTCAAAAATCAGATAGTTCAGCAACACATTGGTAAAGACATTGATGACTACTGATGCCCAGAGCACCGTCTTGCTGCGTTCACGCAACAACCAGAGCACGCCAAGCTCAATCAGTATCGTAGGAATCAGGAACGACAGGTAATAGGTCACTGTCGAGAAGTCAAAGCCAGACGAAAAAGCCGACGAATCCATCGCCAACAGATAGCCGGGAACGAGCATGGCTGCCAACAATCCGAACGACAAGCCCTCGTGACCTTTCAGCAACACATTGGCCAGATAAAGCGTGACGGGCATCGTACAATTGACCAGGAACAAACCGGCAAACGAAAGACAGTCATCGGTGTCGAAAGGCCAGAAGCAACAGATGACAACACCTGCCACCATCAGGACAGCCGCCGTGACAAGCCCCAGCCACTTGCAGAAGAAACCACCAGCCATTTTTCCCAGCATAGCTACTAAGCCCACTATCAAGAACATTGTGCCCGACATAGCCAAGCCTGACGTGAAGGCCGTACTGATCAGCGAACGCGATGCAACGACCATCAGGATGAGAACAAGGAAAAAACCATAGAGTAGGTTTCTGGAACGGGACTTCCGAGGAGCCGTTTCTGTTGCATCATTCCCGACCTGCCCTTCCCCTTTGGCAATCCACGATTCGGCATTCCTGATGACAACCGCAGCCAACACGCAGTAAGCCAGCAGCAGGACATAGAGCAGCGCCCATGAGCAATACACGAAACCGACACCAAGTCCGACGGCTCCCGTTGAGACAAACACACCCAGCGAACGGATGTCGTTGCCAGTCAACGTAGCAACTTGCTGTCCGCCCCAGGCATGGAACATCGAGTTGCCCAAACCTAAAAGGAGAGGAATAAGCACATAGCGGGTTGCTCTCTCGTCACCTGTCTCCAAACAAAAATTAAGTGAAGTACAAAGCACGGCCAGCGTGAGCAACAACATGGAACCCAGCAGCATCCAGTGTTTCTGCTTCAGACGGTCCATACACCAGCCCGTCAGTGGTTGCGTCAGAAACGCCAGCACATTATACAGGATGAAAAGACTGAAGACATCAGAAGTATCAAGAGGGAATGCCGGCAGATACATACAGCAGATGCACAACCCGTCAACGAGGAAATGCATTACAGCACCCAATCCCACCAGACTTAAGTCTGTACGGGTCAGTACACCGGAACCATCCTTCTGCACAGCAATCATGATCACTCCATGGGGAAGAGACCGTAGAGTTTCGCATCAATCATGTCGGTGATCTGCTGGAAGTGTTCATGGTTTTCACCAAACTTACAAGTATCGCCATCGACAATGATAAGGTTACCTTTGTAGCCGGATATCCATTCCTCGTAGCGCGTATTCAGACCTTGCAGATAATCCAGCTGAATGGTCTGCTCGTAGTCACGTCCGCGCTTCTGGATCTGTGCCACCAGATTGGGAATGGTGGAACGGATATAGATCATGAGGTCGGGTAATTTCACCAACGACATCATCAAATCAAAGAGGTCTGTGTAGTTTTGAAAGTCACGGTCGCTCATCATGCCTTGTCCGTGAAGATTAGGCGCAAAGATACGGGCATCTTCGAAAATGGTACGGTCCTGAATGATGGTGTCGCTGGAGCTTGCAATCTCCACTACTTCCTTGAAACGTTTGTTCAGAAAGTATATCTGCAGATTGAACGACCACCGCTTCATGTCGGCATAGAAGTCGGCCAGATAGGGATTGTTGTCAACCGGCTCGAAGCGTGGCGTCCATCCGTATCGCTTGGCGAGCATTTTGGTCAGCGTGGTTTTGCCGCTGCCGATGTTTCCTGCTATTGCTATGTGCATCTCTTTTATTTACGATTTACTGGTTTACAATTTACTATTTCACTATTTGACAATTACTTGGAAGAATTGTCCAATCGTTCAATGGTCCAATGGTTTCACTCTGGGAAGAGTCCGAAGAGTGTGCGGTCTATCTTATCGACGATGCTTGCGAACTGTTTGGGTTCGTGCTCAAAGTCCATGTCATCAACATCAATGACCATCAGCCGTCCCTTGTAGTGCTTGAAGATGAAGTCTTCGTAGCGCTCGTTGAGGTTCTGCAGGTACTCCAACTGTATGGTCTGCTCATAGTCGCGGCCACGTTTCTGGATGTTTGCCACCAGATGGGGCACAGATGCCCGCAGATAAATCATGAGCTCAGGCAATCTAACCAGATGCATCATCTGTTCAAACAGCTCCATATAGGTCTCGAAATCACGGTCACTAAGGTTCCCCATCGCCTTGTTGTTGGCGGTGAACACATAGACTCCCTCGAAGATGGAACGGTCCTGAATGATGGTGTGTTCAGATTCTGCGATACGAAGCAGGTCGCGGAAGCGTTCCTTAAGGAAATATACTTCCAGCGCAAACGACCAACGCCTGATATCTTTGTAGTAGTCTTCCAGGTAGGGATTGTCCGTTACTGCCTCAAAGCGTGCCTCCCAACCGTAGTGATGGGCCAACATATTGGTCAGTGTCGTCTTTCCGCAACCTATGTTTCCAGCTATTGCAATGTACATATTTATAGTATTTGGGTACAAAGATACAAATTAACAGGAATAAAACAAAATAATTTCAAGTATATTTAGACTTGAACTCATTAAAATGCTGTGACAATCATCGACACATGAAAAAGTAGAATACCATAAAACAAAAAAGAGACATTCCATTTGGAACGTCTCTTTTGTAGTCGGTAAGGGAATCGAACCCTTATGCCAAGATTGAGAATCTTGTATCCTAACCGTTAGATGAACCGACCAGTTAGTGAATGTTGTCAAACTTGTTTGAACAACTGAGCGTAGGGAGGAAGAGCAAAGCTCAACCGACCAGTTATTTACAGTCAAGCGGAAGCTGGGGGATTCGAACCCCCGGTACGGTAACCCGCACGGCAGTTTAGCAAACTGCTGGTTTCAGCCACTCACCCA
>CAJOQT010000006.1 GCA_905236875.1 uncultured Prevotella sp.
CGAGAGGTAGAACATGTAGAGGATGACGGGCTTCGTGCCACGGTTCTCGCCGTGGTGGATGGTGTTCACCATCTCTACGACGGCCTCACCCTCATGTACAGTCTTCTCCTTGCCGTCCAGCCCAATGATGGTTAGCTCACCCTGCACCAGTATGCCGTAGTTCATAACGGGGTGGTGGTGCCAGCCCAGTTTCTGACCAGCGGGGAACTCATATTTCACGGCCACCAGTTCGGGGCGCCCCTGCAGGTAGTCGGGTAGCTCCACACCGTCCCAGCTCTGGCTGGTACGAATCAGTTCCGTGCTCTGCACCTTCTTGGCGGGTTCGTTTTCCTGAATGGTAGCTTCCTGTACTGTAGCTTTCTTACAGGCTGTCATAAAGACTATTGCGCTGCAAACGAGGGTGGCGGCGAGCACCCATTGAATCATCTTTTTCATTGTTACTATATAACGTTTTTAGTTATGCTTGTAATTTCTTGAGCTTTAGAAGTTCACCAGGAATGAGAGGCCCAGCGTTACATAGTTCATGTGCTTGCGGACATGGTACTCTCTGGCCTCCAAACCCAGCCCGTCGGAGTCTTCGCCTGTTGAGAGCATTAGTGCAGTGTCGGTCAGGAAACCGGCACCAGAGGTCATACTATTCTGCACGAAGTGGAAGGGATCGTACTTAGCCGTGAAGTTCTTACGGGTGTAGTCGTAGTCACAGAAGAAACGCCAGGAGAAATTAGACTTATAGCGATAGGTGAGTGAGATGCCCGTGCCAAACGAGGTAGATGACTCAGCGCCCACAGTAAGGTATTCCCAGTCGTCGGTCCATTTCTCACCTGTATTGTTGGGATACTCCAGGTTGTTGAGTGACAAAGTGGGGTCGCCGTCGGCATACCTATAATCCGGACGGTTGTCGAGTTCCAACGTGTAGCTGATGTCTTTCTTGTTGCCCTCGGCGTGGCCGTCGATGTCAAGCTCCTGCGTGATGGAACGACCGACAAGCGCCTTGGTGCCCAAGGAGAAGTGGTTGCCGAGGGGCAGGTTGAAATAGACACCGACACTGCCTGTGAACTCGGTGATGTGGTCGCTCTTCACAATGCCGTAGCTGTTGGTGACGGGAGCGTTGTCGTTCCAGGCACTCTCTGAATCTGTCACATAGCCCACCTTCCTCAAGTAAGTGATTTCGTTCTGGTCTGGGGTACCCGTGTAGTCGCCAGGGAAGGCCGACTCATAGAGGGGCTGCAGGCTCTGCCAGGCATAAAAATCCTCAATGGCTACATAGTTGGCAAAGTCGCCGAAGTCCTTGGCTGACTGAGCCCTGACCCTGAGGCGGCCACCTACGCCGACGTACTTGTTGAAGAAGTAGGCACCTTCGGCATCGACCACCGTGGCGGCACGGAACTGGAGGCCCAACGTCTCTCCCTCACTCTCAAAATCGAGGTCCTTGTTGCCAAGACCCACACCCATGGAAACACTGAAGAAAGAGGGGTTTCCGCTTTCCAGTACCAAGTCGTTGCGCAGCAGTCCTTTCTGCTTGAACATCAGGTCGCAGAGGGCATAGCCCAACTCCGTGGACATGATACCGATGCCGGCTCCCGACATGACATCGCTGATCCAGTGACGGTTGTTGAGTACACGCATCACGCCTGTTGCAGTGGCTACGCCATAACCGGCCACTGACCACCAGGGCGAGCGGGTGAGTCCATACTCCTTGTGGAGCAATGAGGCACCGACGAAGGCTGTTGCTGTATGTCCTGAGGGCCATGAGTTGGCGGTGGTGCCGTCGGGGCGCATCTCCTTGGCAGAGTACTTGATGCCATTGACAAAACCAGCCATAATGGCGTATGACGCACCGGCACTTGCCAGCAGGCGAGGCCAGGAACTGCGTCCTTCATAGCCGCCCAGCTTTAGGCCGACCACCATCGCGGGGCCGAAGAACTGTGTATAGTCGTCGATGCCGGTCTTGAAGTCGGTGAGCAGCTGGGTGTTCTTCTTACCGCCGTTCTCGGCCTTCTGGTTGACGCGGAACATCGCCTTATCGCTCTTAATAGCCCATCCTGCCACGAACAGGGGTACGCCCACGAAGGTCAGGTCGTCCATAAACTTGTAGGGTTTTACATCTGGATTCGTCTTCAGCTTGAAGAAGTCAAAGTCCATATTAGGACTGGGCATCGGTGCTACTATGTCAAAGCTGACGGGGGGCTGCCTGACCAGTTCAGCCTTCATTTCGGGTACTTCGAGCTTAAGGGGTTCCATGTCTCGATAATTGTATGCATTGACCTGACCCGTCAGGGCAATAGCGATGAGCAATAAATACTGTTTCATAGTTGTCTGTTATTGGTTTTGTTCATGTTTATTCAGATTATCGGTAAAGGTTTTGGTCATTCTATTACTCCCTTTCTCAAGTTTAGGTGAAAAAAAGATACACAGTGCAACGGCAATCACTGCGAATATGCCGTACATGCCAATCATAGGCAACGTGCCGCCAATGATATACGCGATGAAGACGGCACCGATGGCAAGACGCAGTATGCCTAATGCAGAGAGCTTGATACGTTCGGCTCTTCCCCCTTCATACCAGAGTTTATTGACGTTGTCGCTATCGCCGCCCTGACGCATCAGAGACCAGAGGAAGGGGCCGCAGACAGACAGTGTGACCAAAGCGGTGACGATACCGGACCAGGGGGCTGGCAGCCAACCGTAAATCAGCGGTGCACCGTAATAGTACATGATGGCGATAATGGCTACACAAAGCACACTGTTGATCAGCAGGATAAAGACAAACTTCTTGAATTCACTATTCCAGAGCTGGCGCATCTCATTGGTTTCAGGCTCTTCCGCTTCCTCGGAGGCGTTGCGCTCCATCCTGGCAATCCATTTGGCCGGCAGCAGCCGTGCCACTACTGCGTAGGCTGGTTCTGACAGTCTTATCATATAAGGTGTAGTAAACGTCGTGAAGACGGACACGGCGACGACGATGGGATAGAGGAAATCGCTGGTGACATGTAACGAGGTGCCCAGAGTGGCCAGGATGAAGGCAAACTCGCCGATCTGCGTCAGTGAGAACGAGCATTGCATGGAGGTCTTCAGCGACTGGCCGGAAAGCAGGAAACCGCAGGTGCTCAAGATGGTCTGGCCCAGCATGATGGCTGCGATGATGCAGAGAATGGGTACAATATATTCAATAATGAGTGCTACATCAACCATCATGCCAACAGATACGAAGAAGATGGCACCGAAGAGGTTCTTGACAGGGGCGACGAGGTGCTCTATCTGTTTGGCCTCGACGGTTTCAGACAGAATGCTACCCATGACGAAGGCACCGAAGGCAGCCGAGAAACCTACGGCAGCGGCAAACACCACCATGCCGAAGCAGAGGGCAAGGGTTGTGATGAGCAGGGTCTCTTCGTTCATTAATGACTTTACCTTCTTCAGGAAGATGGGGATGAGGTAGATGCCCACCACAAACCAAAGCACAAGGAAGAAGGCAAGCTTCAGGATAGACATCAGCATCTCTGTGCCCTCGAATTCCTTGCTGACGGCCAGTGTGGAGAGCATGACCATGAGCACGATAGCCAGAATGTCTTCGATAATGAGAACGCTGAGTACGAGGCCGGCGAAACGTTCCTTCCGCAAGCCCATATCGTCGAAGGCCTTGAAGATGATGGTGGTCGAGGACATGGCGAGCATACCGCCTAAGTAGATGCAGTCCATGTCGCTCCAGCCGAAGAGGTGGCCTGCAAGCGAGCCGACATACATCATACCAATGATAATGGCAATGGCGGCAATAATCGGCGCTATACCCATTTTTAGGATTTTCCTGAAAGAGAACTCCAGACCAAGGGCGAAGAGCAGGAAGATAACACCAATCTCACTCCACAGATGGATGCCGTGCAGATCGCTGACACTGGGCATATAGGGCATGTTCGGCGAGGCAAGGAAGCCCGCTACGATGTAGCCTAAAACGATGGGCTGCTTCAGGCGTTTGAAGAGCAGTGTCATAGCACCGGCACATATTAGGATAAGCGCAAGGTCTGCTATTAGGGGTTCAAGTTCTGACATCTTTTTATTTCCTATTTATGAGTTTTCAAATATCATTTAGAACAAGTATCCGAGATTCAGGAAGAAGTATGGTGTTTTGGTGCGATTGCTATAGCCGAGAGAGGCACCGACGGGACCAGCGATGGTGTTATAGTAGAAGGCACCCTGAATACCAAGCAGGGTGTGGCTGTCGAAGATGTTTTTCATCTTTTCAGCCTGCTGGGCACCTGCCAGGCGGAGCAGCACATAGCTGTTGCTGCCGATACGTTGCTGTGCCTGTAGCTGGACAGCTACGAACTGCTGGTCGGTGTACTCTATATTGCCGATGCCGGCAAAGGGCATCTGCTGCTCAACGTAGTGGCCGAACCAGTCGCCGCCAATAGTGTTGCTGAAGACGGGTGGAATGGTGCTGCCGAAGAGCAGACGACCATAGAACATAGGTTGGAGGGTGAAGCGGCTGTTGAATGAGAACGACGTGCGCCAGTTGGCACTTACATCACTCATGCCGGCGTTGTCATCGAGCTTGGCGAAGTTATCAGTCAGGTAGGCATATTCAGCATTGAAACGTGAACCGCGTGTGGGGAAGTACCAGTCGTCCTCACTGTTGTAGTTCAGACGGGCACGGTAGCTGTAGAAATGTTCGTTCTGAAGCGTTACCTGCTTGGAGGTTTCAGAACCGAGCTTGTCGCGGTAATGCATGTAATCCCAGCGCAGACCCATTTGTAGGTTAAAGTGCCGCAGGTCAAAATTGAAGGGTAAGAACTCTGCCTGGAACTGGTTGTAACGGATGTTATAGTCAAGGTCGCCGTTGACGTAGATGTCGACTTCATTACGTCGGAAAGTATAGCTAAACGTGGGGCGTGTAAAACTACGGGGATGGACGGTGATTTCACCGCGTGCCATCAGTCGTTTGCCTAATCGCAATGTGATGTCGGTATTGACGGGTATGGCTGTCTTCAGCGGTATTTCGAGACCCAGCTGTACGGCGGCATATTCTTCCATGTCGTAGCGTACGCCGGCATGTAGCTGTATTGACTTACGGTTACCCGCCGAAAGGACGACGCGAACACCAGGCGATTTGCCATTTTCGTTTTCAGGTATCAGTCGGCATTCGGCTGTCTGGTAGAAGAGGTCTATGCGCATGGAGGTGGTGAGCTCCTGTTCCAGTTTAGCATCGATGCTGTCGATCTTGTTCAGATGAAACTTCTGTATGAGGAATCTCTCAGCCTGTGGCGTCATATTCTCGAAGGTATATCCGATGACGCGCTGACGCTCGGTCATGACGTTCGGGCGTAGTGGATGGTAAATAGTCGGACGGAACGAATCGTCAATGCCGATACGCTGCTTCAGGGCAATAATCTCGTCCCAGTGGAGCATAGCCTCTTCCTCACCGTAACGTATGAGTGAGTCGATGGCTGCTGCTGAAAAGCTGGCGGTGGAGTAGCCATGAGGATCGACATTCATGTACAGGTCGGTAATGGCTTTGTTTTCGTCGTACTTGTTCACGCAGTTCACGTCGATAATCTGCCCGATGATGCTCATGGTGCCCGATACGTTTTCTGCCTTCTTCGGTTTACCCGACAATGTGATACCGATGACGATATCGGCTCCCATAGCACGGGCCACATCAACGGGGTAGTTGTTCTTCAGACCACCATCGACCAGTACCATGTCGCCAATTCTGACAGGCGAGAAGGCTGCCGGGATAGCCATCGAGGCACGCATGGCCTGTGGCAGCCGACCGCTATGGAATACCACCTCGCTATTGTCCATGATGTTCGTTGCTACACAGGCAAAGGGAATGCGCAAGTCACGGCTGAAGTTGAGTGAGTCGGTATAACCCACACACAACTGTTGGAACAGTTCTGCCAGGTTCTTGCCCTTAATGATACCACCGGCGTTGACATCGTGCTTGCCTATGGTCAAGCCTGTTGTAAAGAGATAGGTGTTCTGTTTTTCGCGGTCACTGAGACTCTGGTTACGCAAGTCTTCCTTGTCAGTAATCACATATCCCCAGTCTTGTGCCCTAACCACTGAGTCGAGCGAATGGGCATTGTAGCCGATGGCATAGAGTCCACCGACGATGCTTCCTATGGACGTACCGGTAACAATGTCTATGGGAATGCCCGCCTTCTCCAATACCTTCAGCACACCAATGTGGGCCATTCCCTTCGCTCCGCCACCACTTAGGACGACAGCAACTTTCTTCCTGTGAACAGCAGTACTGTCATTTTGTGCACTGACAGTACTGCACATCAGCACGGCAATAATTATCAGTAGTATCTTCTTCATTTTATCAAGTTATCTGGTATTTGGCTACAAAGATACAAAAAAATAATATGAATGCAAAAAAATATATAAAAAAAGCTCAAAGTACCCAGGTTGCACCCCCCTGTCAAACGTCCCCTGCCCCTTAGCGATTCTCGGAGGGCACTTTAGCGATTCTCGGAGGGCACTTTAGCGATTGCTAAGAGGCCTTCTTGTATATGGAAGAAGGGCCTTTGAGCAGAGCAAAGGGGCTTCCGGGCAACCGCAAGAAGAACCTCCGAGCAGAGCAAGAAGGCACAAATAAATTTGGCTTTTCTCTCAACTTTTCGTAATTGTGGCTTCACCGAAATTACTCCGTCTCGGAAAAGCACAAATAAATTTGGCTTTTCTCTCGACTTTTCGTAATTTTGCAGCGGATATGAAAAAAGGACTGGTACTTGAAGGCGGAGCCATGCGTGGATTATGGACGGCAGGCATTACGGATGTGATGATGGAACATGGCATCTGGCCTGACGGATTGATTGGCGTCTCTGCCGGTGCAGCCTTCGGTTGCAACTACAAGTCGCGGCAGACAGGAAGGGCCATCCGCTATAACACGCGCTTTGCCAAGGACTCCAGGTATAGTGGTGTCAAGTCACTCCTGACGAGTGGCGACTACTTCAATGCCGACTTCGGCTATCACGTGATTCCGAAGGAGTACGACATCTTCGACGACGATGCCTTCAATCAGAATCCTATGGAGTTCATCGTGGTTTGTACTGATGTGGAGACGGGAAAGCCTGTCTATCGAAAACTGGATCGCGTGGATGGTGACACCTACGACTGGATACGTGCCTCTGCCTCTATGCCGTTGGTGTCGAAGGTCGTCAAACTCGAAGGACTGAGGCTGCTCGACGGCGGAGTGAGCGATTCCATACCCTTGGAATACTTTGAGCGGCTGGGCTATCGCCGTAACGTCGTCATACTCACTCAGCCTAAAGGCTATCGGAAAGAACACAACAAACTGATGCCGCTGATGCGGATTGCCTTGAGGAACTATCCGAATATGATCAAGGCAATGGATCAGCGGCATCTGATGTATAACCGCCAGTTGGACTATGTCGCCCAGGCAGAGAACGAAGGCCGTTGTCTGGTGATACGTCCTGAAGAGAAAATACCCATCGGTCACGTCTGTCACGACCCCGATCAGATGCGTCGTGTCTATGAGACGGGTCGCAGGGTGGGTGAACAATACATCGGAACGATTCTGGAGTTCCTGAAATGACTGTTTACCGCAGAGATACTATGGGTTCAAGCTAAACCTACGGCCGTTCCACTTCAGCGTCTTCTGTCTCTTTCCGCTGTCATACCAGTAATTGACAATGATGTCCTTGCCAGTATGTGGCAGATCGTAGGATACCGATGCACCGTCTTCACCGTATATAACATCGAAGCCCGTGTCGGTACAGTAGGTCATCTTTTTCGTAGCATTGTTGTAGCGGTAGAATTGGAGACCGTCAAACTGTCCGGTGCTATACTCGCCATTTCTGAAACACGACACGTTGTAGGCAAACAGTTTGTGTTTCTTGTCGGCCTCGTTCCAGTAGCACATCTCGATTCTCACAATGTGCACTACAGATTCATACTCCGATCTGTACTCATAGACCACGTAACCGTTCTTTTGATCGACGGTGAGAGTCACGCCTTCTTCCGATGGAAGGCCCTTGAGGTGCTGATCCCAAGCCTGGCAGATGGCATTGAACGATTCGTCAGCACAGTCTTCTTCCTCATCATGATCGCGAGAGGACACGAAAGCCGTTACAAAGTCGCTGATGGTGGGTTGTGCACCACGATAGTTCACTCGGATGGCATCCTGTGCCGCCAGTGTCAGCGTACAGCAGGCAAAGACGATTGCTAATGTGATTCTTCTCATTTTGCTTTGTTTTTGTTTCTTGTTGTTATTGATAATAATATTTTGCGTGCAAAGATACAGAATGATGTCATAAGGCATTGATTTCATCCTGCAAGCGTTGAAGGAAACGTGCAGCATGGGCACCGTCCATCTGAACATGATGGAATTGGAACGAAACGGGTAGGGTGGTCTTCAGCAGTCCTTTGTGAAACCTTCCCCATGCCAGGAACGGGTTGGTAAAGATACCACTATATTGATTGATGATGCAGTCGAGTTCTGTCTGTACCACAGCAGATGTGCCGATAATCATCATTTTGTCATCCAGGCACATGTCTTGGCATGTAGCAGATACTTGGGCACATCGTTCCGTATAGTCGGCATTGAACTTCTGCAGATCCTCACTGACAGGGATGTCGCAATAGTTTATCCCACCCTTGCAGTTGGTTACTACGGGACTGATTGCAAGGCTGTCATATCTGTACATCTTACCATCCTTGGCCAGTGCGTAGAACTCGTCTATCCCGCTCGCCGCCTTGCCGATGCACCAGCACAACAGCATGTTGAATTTCATGCCGCTCTTCTTGCTGACCTTTACCAAACGGCTAACGTCGAACGTTTTCACCATCGTCACCATGGGCATAGGCGATGACATCCACATCTTGAATGCCTCCGCACGGCTCGTTTCTGTTGGATTAACTTCTTTCTTCATTGCTTGGCTCAGGTAACCGTTTTACAGATTGGCGAACACGTCTGTTTCTACCAGTGTCCTTATTGTTTTCTATTGATTATTTTCTTCCTCAGCGTCAGCACATTGAGGTTATCCATGCGCTCGTAGTTGATGGAGTCCATGTTTTGGCGCATGATCTGGATGCCCTGTCCTCCGATGTCTCGTTCCGTGGTGGAAAGTGTAGTATCGGCAGCTGACTGAACAGTAGGGTCGAAAGGTTTGCCACTGTCAATGATGGTGAACTTCAGGCGCACATCGTTAGAAGCTGCCTCAATGGTTACGTCACCAGGCTTTCCAAGTGGGTAGGCGTATTTCATTACGTTGACCACAGCCTCTTCTATGGCCACTTTTATCTTTGCAGTGACAGTCGGTTCGAATCCTACGGTCTCGCAAACCTCTTCGACAAATGCATTCAGCCGTGGCACTTCCTGCACGTTGTTTGGCAGCACGATGCTCTTGCGCATCCGCACGTCACTCTGCTGATGGATGTATTGTATGGCCATCATGGTGAGGTCGTCGCTCTGTTCTGCATCGCCCACGAACTGGTGGACGGCCTCGGTCATTCGGGTGATAAGCTCGTAGGGCTCCTGTTGTTGCTGGGCGAGAGCTTGTGAAGCTACATCGTTGACGCGCTCCATCTGGAACTCGGCGTATGTGGCATCCATGGCCTCGGTGAGTCCGTCGGTGAAGAGAAGGATGGTGGTGCCTGTGAAGATATGCGCATCCTGCATTGTGTATTCCCATGAAGGCATGAAGCCGACAGGGATGTTCGATTCGCATGGCAGTGTACCTACGCCTGCCCCGATGAGTAACGGGGCATCGTGGCCGGCGTTACAGTAGTGCAAACGGCCTGTGGGCAGGTCGAGCACACCGACGAAGAGGGTCACGAACATGTTGTTCTTGTTCATGTCGGCGATGGTCCTGTTCATGATGGTCACGATGCGGTCGGGCATCGACTCGTGGGCCGACACGGTTCGGAAGGTGGAGCGGGTGACTGCCATAAAGAGCGAGGCTGGCACGCCCTTGCCCGATACGTCGCCGATGCAGAAGAAGAGTTTTTCGTCGCGGAAATAGAAATCAAACAGGTCGCCGCCCACCTCCTTGGCAGGGGTCAGTGAGGCATAGAGCTGCACGTAGTCGCTGTCGTCCTTGGTGGGGAACTTCTCGGGCAGCATACCCATCTGTATGTCGTTGGCAATGCGAAGGTCGCTCTCTATGGAGGCTTTCTGGGCAGTAGTGTCCTTCAGTTCTTCGATGTATTTCACCAGTGACTGCTGCATATTGCCGAACGAGTGGCTCAACTGACCGATCTCGTCAATGCGCTGGAAATCAGGCAGCTCGGCATCGAAATTTCCTGAGGCGATGGTTTCGGCCTCATGGGCCAGTCGTCGGAGGGGTTTCAGTTCGCGGGTGATGATACGGATGAACAGGTAGAGCATCAGCAGCAAGCCTACCAAGACGATGGCCCTGACACTGTTCCGCAGACGGTCGAAACCACCGAAGATATCGCTCTCAGGGCAGACGATGGCCATCGAGCATCCCGTCTTTCCGAGGGGTTTGTAGAATACATAGCTGTCCTCGCCATTGATGTTCATCTGCTTCACGCCCTCTTCGCCGTTTGTCATGGCATAGCCCAGGGCAGTCAGGGCCGTGTCGGGATGTTCCAGTGTCTGTGTGAAAATAGTCTGGCGAGTAATTTTCGTTGTGTCAGGATGTACAAAGTAGGTACCGCCTCGGCCTATCATGATGCTGTAGGAGTTGGGATAGGGCTTGACGGCAGAGATGGTATGCGAGAGCCAGGTAATGGAGAGACTGGTATTGATGACGCCGATCATCTCGCCCTGTTTGTTCTTGATTGTCTGACAGAAGCTGGTCACCATCTCGCTGGTGTTCGTAGAAACGTCAAGGTCCATATACGGTTCCGTCCAGCACGGACGGTTGAGCAGTTTGGGCATAAGGTACCAGTCCACATAGAAATACTGGTAGTGCTCGCTGCCGCCCTGTATGGTGCGGATGCTGTCGCCGATGAATCTGGTATAGGCGGAGAAGTAGCGCCCCTTGTCTTCGAAGTAGTAAGGCTCGAAGGCAATGGAGCAGTTATAGAAGTCGGGATTATTCAGCAACATACCACGGCTATAGACGAACATCGAGTCTGCCTTGTCGGGATGGCGCTGTACGAGCCATTTGGTCATGTTCGAAGCCACCTCCACACGGTTCAGGATGCCCTCTACACGCAATGAAGTCTTGTCCAGGATTTGCGTAGCGCGGTTGATTGCCTCCTGGCGTACGGCCTCACGGGCCTGATAGAACAGGAAACCGAGGGCGACATTGAAGATGATGGCAGCAAAAAACACCACCCACAGGCTGACCCTGACGGAGAGCTTACGACGGATATATGCGATGATTCCTTTCACTGTTTTTTTCTTTTTACTTTTTTTACCCTTTTACTTTTTTACCTTTCCCCCATTTACCTTTCAATCAGTTCCTCGTACGTCACTTCGCGGCCCAGCATCTGGTTTTCCACCATCAGATGGCTGGCCAGTCGCACCATATCGGGACGCAGCCGGAACTCACGCTTCTTCGATTCGCGGTCCACCAGCAGGCGTAGAACCTCCTTGAGCATCAGCTGCTGCATCACACGGTTGGTTGCAATATGGTTCTTTTCGACATACTGCATGACGATGTCCAGGGTCTCTTGCGGATGCTCGGCGGCCCATTCCCAGCCTTTTCTGCTGGCCTTGGCGAAGCGGCGCGCCTGATCCTTATGCTTCTCGTAGTACTCGCGGGTCATATAGACACCGTCCTCCTGCACGTTGTAGCCGTGGTCGCAGAAACGATAGACGTTCTTGTCGGTCATCTTGACACCTGCCTGCATCAGCTGATAATATTCGTTGTAACTCATGGCCAGCGTTGCATCGAGGGCACCGGCAACAAACAGGTTGACGTTCTGGGCGAAGCGCACCCACTCGTAGTCCAGATGGTCCTTGATGCTCATGCAGATGGCCAGCTGACCGAAACCGACACTCCAGATACCCACACGGGCCCCCTTTTGTGTCAGAGGGTCCTTGTTACGGGCAGAGACAATGACCATCGCGTTGTTCATTGACGTCTGAAGGATGTTTACCAAGGGGATGCCCTCATCGATAATCTCCATTGCCTGACAGAGTTGCAGCGTGGTAGCCTGGCACTCGTTGTTACGAAGGCGGCTCATGGCGGGCTGCGTGGCTGACGGATGCTCTATGCGTACCTTCACACCTGCCTCGCGATAAAAGCCTTTTGCCTCGGCCACATAGTAGCCTGCGAACTGGGCCTGCGCAGTCCATTGGGGTGTGAACACGATGGTTTCCTCCTGCGCCGACGCTGTCTGTGCTGTCGCTATCATCGCGACAAATACCAATTTGTAGAATATCTGTTTCAATTGTTTAGGGATGTAGTGGTGTTAATGGATAAATGATGTTGACGATAAAGATGTTGGCAGCAAGGATGATGAGGTTCATCAGCAGACCGATACGCATGAAGTCGCTGAAACGGTAGCCGCCAGGGGCATAGACCAGCATGTGGGTGGGCGAGCCGATAGGCGTGGCGAAACTGCTGCTCACACTGACCATCAGCGCGATGAGAAAGGGGTAGGGCTCGTAGCCCAACTTCTCCGCCGCCTCATACATGATGGGGAAGAACATGGCACCCGCCGCTGTGTTCGAGATGAACTCGGTGATAAACGTGCCTACAAAGCAGATGGCCGTCATCACCACAATGGGATTGCTGCCGCAGACATCGAGAATGCCGAAAGCCAGCCGCTCAGCAATGCCCGTCTTCTGTATGGCAAGTCCCAACACCACCGACCCGGCAAACACCATGAGAATGTCCCAGTTGATGGCCTTTATGGCCTGATTAGGACTGCAGCAGCGGAACAGCAGCATGGCAGCAGCGGCAATAAACGCACACTGTAGCAACGGCATCACGTTGAGTGCCGATAGTACTACCATAGCAATCATGATGGTGGTGGAGACGAGCGTCTTACGACCGATATTGGCCACCTGATCCGAGTCAAAGAAATGCAGTTGTGAGGTCAACTGCTCCGTATTGATATTCACATGCGGCGGACATTCGAAGAGCAGTGTGTCACCTGCTCGCAGCACCACCTCTCGAGGTGACTCGTCGATGCGTTCGCCCCTGCGAGCCACAGCCACCAGCGTCAAGTTGTTGTCTTTCTCGAAAGTGGAATGGCCTATGGTCTTGTTGATGAGAGTGCTGCCGAAGGTGACGTAGGCCGTGCGGAGCTGCCGGTTCCTGCCCACCTCGTCCATCGAAAACACATGATGGTCGGCATTCACAAAGCCGTGGCTTTCCTTCAGGTCGAGAATCTCGTCAATCTGACCTGCAAAGATCAGGCGGTCACCACCCAAAATCAGCTCGTCTTCAATGGCAGGAGCAATCATCTCGTCGAAATGGATGATTTCTATCAGATGTCCGCCACGTATATCGGTCAGCCCTGCCTCAGCGATGGTTTTTCCGATATAAGGATTGTCTGACGGCACCAACAGTTCGACGGTATAGTCGGTTGTGGTCTCGAAAGCTGTTTCAGGAGCCTTTCGGTCGGGCAACAGACGGCGCATGGCAATGATGCTGAGCACGCCGATAAACAGGCAGAACAGACCGGGTATCGTGGTTGCCAGC
This sequence comes from uncultured Prevotella sp., assembly GCA_905236875.1. Classification (GTDB taxonomy): domain Bacteria; phylum Bacteroidota; class Bacteroidia; order Bacteroidales; family Bacteroidaceae; genus Prevotella. The sequence continues at coordinate 13,590 of CAJOQT010000006.1, forward strand.
ACATTCATGGCAGTGCCCGTATGGTCGGCATAGAGTCCTGAGATAATAAGGTTCGGCGGCGTACCTATCAGCGTACACACACCACCCATGCCAGAGGCATAGCTCAATGGTATCAGCAGCTTTGATGGCGAGACACCCAGTTTTTTCGACCACATCTTGACGATGCCCACGAAGAGCGCCACCACCGTCGTGTTACTAAGGAACGAACTCAATGCAGCCACAGGGAGCATCAGCCTCATGACCGCCTTCGAATAGCTCGTCGGCTGTCCCAGGAGGTGTTTGACGATCCACTGCAGCACGCCGGTATGCGTCAGTCCAGCCACAACAACAAATAATACGCCAATGACAATCACCGATGTACTGCTGAAGCCCGAGAAGGCTTCCTTGGCATCAAGCACGCCTGTTACGAACAGAATGCCGATGGCTCCCAAAAATACAAGATCGGCACGCAGCTTTGTGAACAGCAGCACGGTAAACATCGATAGCACCGTAATGATGGTTATCCATGCATGAATGTTAAAACCAAGAATCATTATGTCATTCATATTTCATGTTGATTTGTTCTTTGCCATATAATCACTCCTTCACTCCTTCACTCCTACACTCCTTCACTCACCAAACTGTTGCATTTACGACAAGCCCTCAATCTCGCCGTTTTCGATGGTGATGCGTTCGGCCTGCGGACTCTTGGGCAAGCCAGGCATACGGAGCATGTCGCCAGCGATGACCACAATCATTTCGCTACCCAAGTTCAGGATCACGTCTCGGATGCGAATGGTAAAGCCTTCTGGAGAGCCATAGCGTGTTGAATCTGCCGTAAACGAGAACTGTGTCTTGGCGATGCAAACGGGATAGTGGGCAATGGCGCCGTCGTCGTCGGTAAAAATGGCACGCAGGGCTTCCAGTTTCTTCTTCACCGTCTTGCCGTACTCTACGGCCGAGGCACCATAGATGCGCTTGCAGACCTTCTCAATCTTGTCTTCCAGACTGTCGGCTTCCTTGTAGGTGAAATGGATGGGCAGTGGCTGTTGCCTTTCGATGGTTTCGATGACGGTTTGAGCCAGTTCTGTGGCCCCCTCTCCGCCTTTGAGAAAGGCTTCGTTGACGGCAAATCCCACTTCGAGGTCTTCACAGTTCTTGCGTACAATATCAATCTCTTCTTCGAGATCCGTATCGTGACGGTTAAGCGTGACCACAACGGGCTGTCCGAAACCCTGCATGTTGCGGATATGGCGGTTGAGATTCTTCAGACCTTCCGTCAGTCCCTTGGCATTGGGATCCTTGATATGTTCAAGATCGACGCCGCCATGCATCTTCAGTCCTTGTGTGGTAGCGACGATGACTACCAGACGGGGCTTCAGACCAGTCTTGCGGCACTTAATATCGAAGAACTTCTCTGCTCCTAAGTCTGCGCCGAAACCGGCTTCTGTGACCACATAGTCACAGAAGGTCATAGCCATCTTGGTGGCAAGTACGCTCGAGCAACCGTGTGCGATATTGGCGAAAGGACCTCCGTGGATGAAAGCGGGAGTGTGCTCGGTGGTCTGTACGAGATTCGGATTGAGAGCGTCGCGTAGCAGGACAGTAATGGCACCAGCCACACCCAAATCGCGTACGCGGAAAGGTTTGCCATCAGAAGTGATGCCAAGCACAATGTTCTCGATGCGCCGTTGCAGGTCCTCCTCGCTGGTGGCGAGGCAGAGAATGGCCATTAGCTCTGAGGCAGGGGTAATCTCAAAGCCTGTCTCTGACACGATGCCATCGCCACGAAGGCCCGTCACCACGTTGCGCAGTGAACGGTCGTTCACATCGAGTACGCGCTTCCAGAAAATCTCACGCAGCGAAAAACCTTCTTTGCGGTGCTGGTACAGGTAGTTGTCCAGCAGGGCGCTGATGGTGTTGTGGGCAGACGTTACCGCATGGAAGTCGCCTGTGAAGTGCAGATTGATTTTCTCCATCGGCAACACTTGGGCGTAACCGCCTCCAGCCGCACCGCCCTTCATGCCAAAACAGGGGCCGAGCGACGGTTCACGCAGAGCTACGGCAGCTTTCTTTCCCAACTTGTTCAGGCCCAGTGTCAGACCAATGCTGACAGTCGTTTTACCGATACCGGCCTTTGTGGGACTGATGGCGGTGACAAGAATCAGTCGGCTCTGCTTTATTTTCTCTTCATCGATAAGTTTCACTGGCACCTTGGCCATGTAGCGTCCATATGGCTCAATCTCTTCTGGAGCAATGCCCAACCGTGTGGCAATCTCGTTGATGTGCTCCAACTGGCACTCTCTTGCAATCTGTATGTCTGTCTTCATATCTGATATGCATTCTCATTATTATAGTTTGGTGCAAAGATAACAACTTTTTCTTAATAAACAGCCTTTTCGTTGAAAAAAGTAGTAAACTTTTGTGGTTTGTTATTATTTGGAATTCCTTAAATGATGTTAAGTAAGCGAGGACTTGTTAGTAAATATCGTATATTATTTGTAAATTTGGAACCAATAGTTAATGACTTTGATGTGGACTAAACCATACGGAATGAAAGAAGGATTCCTCATTGGAGGAGGCCTTATCTTGATAGGACTGATGCTTGAACTGAGTGTCGGACCCGTTGATTGGGATGCTTTCCGCTGGCCGGTCAATGGTATCGTGTTGGCAGGATTCCTCGTACTTATTGCCATTATCTTCCTGCTAAGTAAGAAGGTGTATGGCTTGCAGTTCATCGGCACCTACAAGGCTGCGATACCCACACTGGTCTATGCCGTTGTACTCACCATCATCATGGGGCTGACGCGGCAGGAATACCCCGCCCAGTTCTCCCCCTTAACAGGGGGAGTTAGAGAGGGTCCGGGGCTTGGGGGTCTCAATCACATGCTGTCGTTCTGGCCTTTCGTGCTCATCTACGTCTATATGGCTGTCATTTTAGGCCTGGTTGTACTGCGACAGCTGAGGATGTGGGCGGTAGCAAATTTTTCACTCCTTCACTCCTTCACTCCTTCACTCCTTCACTCCTTCACTCCTTCACTCCTTCACTCCTTCACTCCTTCACTTCTTTCCCATCTGGGATTATTTCTGGCGATGACCACTGCCACATTGGGCAATGCCGACGTACAGCGGCTGAAGATGATCACGGTGAAGGGAGAACCCGAATGGCGTGCGCTGACCTCACAGCATCAGATTGTGGAGTTGCCTTTCTCCATCGAGCTGAAAGAGTTTATCATGGAAACCTACGATGACGGCTCGCCCCGTCGCTTTGCCTCAGACATCCAGATTCTGACGAAGACGGGCAAAAATATCCAGACCACCGTCGAGGTGAACAATCCCGTCGAGGTGGACGGTTGGAAAATCTACCAGTACGGCTATGACACGCAGATGGGTGCCATGAGCCAGTACTCGATTTTGGAACTGGTGAGTGACCCGTGGCTGCCGTTGGTCTATACGGGCATCTACATGATGCTAGGCGGTGCCGTGTGTATGTTCCTCTTTGGCGGCAAAAAGAAAATCGTAAATCGTAAATCATCAAATAGAACTCGCTTTAGCGCTTTTACAAAGCGAAGCGACTAAAAGAAATAGCCATGGTGACCTGGGAACAATTTATCTATTTCGCGATAGCAGCAGTGTTGCTGTGGGCCGTAGGTGCCTGGGCAGCATGGCGTGAAAAGACGGCGATGGCCTATACCTCGACTATCATCGGACTCGTCGTGTTCTTCAGCTTTATCCTGACGATGTGGATCTCTTTGGAGCGTCCGCCGTTACGGACAATGGGCGAGACGCGACTCTGGTATTCGTTCTTCCTGCCGCTGGCGGGCATCATCGTCTATTCCCGTTGGAAGTACCGATGGATACTCTCGTTCTCTACCGTCTTGGCACTCGTGTTTATCTGTGTCAACCTCTTCAGGCCCGAGATCCATTCTAAGACGCTGATGCCTGCCCTGCAAAGTCCTTGGTTCGCCCCACATGTCATCGTCTATATGTTTGCATATGCCGTGTTAGGTGCTTCGACAGTGATGGCACTATATCTGCTATTTTTCAAGAAAAACGGCATTGCTGATGAAGAATTCGACATTACGGATAATCTGGTGTATGTCGGCCTGGCTTTTATGACCATCGGCATGCTCTTCGGTGCCTTGTGGGCCAAGGAAGCATGGGGACATTATTGGTCGTGGGACCCCAAAGAGACATGGGCTGCCATCACCTGGTTCGCCTATCTCGTCTATGTGCATTACAGACAGATACCCACTCACAAGCCAAAGCTCGCTTTGTGGGTATTGCTCATTTCATTTGTACTTTTACAGATGTGTTGGTGGGGCATCAATTACCTGCCCGCAGCCCAAGGCTCCAGCGTCCATGTCTATAGCATGCAGTCGTAATTCGTTTGCGGTGTTATTTCAGTCGATGATTTCACTGGGTGGAGTGATGACGGGTTTCCCGTCCTTGTCAAGCAACGGGGTGAGACCCCCAGCATAGCCTTCATGTACAAATAGATAGTTAATACCTGTCTCAGTATCAATAAGGATACTTGCTTCTTTCATTATGCCATTCTGGACTTTCTCCCAGACAAATCGCTTGTTCTTTGCCATATTCATTCTTTATTTTAAATTATATTCCTCATTATCAGTTTATATTTTATACGGTGCAAAGATACGAATTATTTTGAATAAATGTATTGCTTTCTCATTACAATAGTTCGTTAAAAATTCAATATACGGCCTAACGGCTAAGCCGCGTAGCCAAAGAGTTCTTTGAAAATGTGATTAATTAAAG
>CAJOQT010000007.1 GCA_905236875.1 uncultured Prevotella sp.
AACTTTAATTAATCACATTTTCAAAGAACTCTTTGGCTACGCGGCTTAGCCGTTAGGCCGTATATTGAATTTTTAACGAACTATTGTCATAATCTCTAATTATTTATTTTTACTCTTTTACTCTTTTACTTTTTTACCTTTTTACCTTTTACAGTCTTCCGAAATTCACGCGGATGCCGGCATAGAACATGGCACCCTGCACTGGACCCCACACCATCGTGGGGTCGAAAGTGCTACTCCACGGGTCGGCTGCATTGATGATAGGCTGCTTTTGGCGGAAGCCCGTGAGATTCTCGCCACCGATATAGACAGAGAAATGGCGGAACCAGCGGGTAATTTGTGCCGATACTTGTTCGTAGGCACCGAAGCGGCTGTCCCATGATGGAGTGCCGTCGCCGGAGGCTCCCCCCTCGCCATTCGGAGAGGGGGTTAGGGGGTGAGGCTCGGGCGTAGGCATACGTCCACCGCCATTGAGCTGTAGCGTAGCGTCGAACTGCCAAAGGCCGAGGGGCGTCTTGTAGCTGGCTGTGACGAGGCCCTTGTAGCGGCTGGTCAATGGTTTCTCCATCAGTTTGCCGCCATAGGTGGACTTCACGTCGTTCCAACGCCAGGCGGCTGTCAGTTCCATGCCTTTGACGACGGGATAGGAGACATCTATTTGGAAGGTGTTGGAGTACGATTTGCCGTCAAGGTTAGTGATGCGAATCTCTGTGGGATTGCTGTCATAGTCGATGATGGCCTGCTCGATGAAGTGTGTATGATAGTACTCGGCATTCAACTTGAGCGTTTTGCCAAACAAGGGGATATAGAAAGAGCTGCTAAGCCCCGTGTTCCATGCCTGCTCCTGTTTCAGATTATCGATAACCAAGTTACGTCCGCTGGCCAATAGATTGTTGTTCTCTGCCAGTGCCCAGACGGTACGGTAACCTTTTCCTAAAGACAGGCGCAAACTGACGATTTCGTTGGGTGTCAACTTCAGGTGGAAACGGGGCGTTACAAATGTGCCGTAGCGGCTGCTATGGTCGACTCTCATACCGGCCATTGCCACAAGCTTGTTATGCAAGTTATAGGTGTACTGGGCATAGATGCCTGAAGTAGTCTCTTTAGCGGTAGCGAATTTTTCACTTTTCACTATTACCTTTTCCCTTAAATAGTCGTGGTTCAGCGAGAGGCCTGCGGAAAGATTGTGATGCTCCGAAATGTTCGTCTCGAAGAGCAGTTGTGCGTAGGCAATTTTTTGGTTCACGTCGTAGTGCTTGTGACCGTAGTTGGCATCCAACTGGTGCATCGACAGGTTGGTCATCACGGCAATGTTCGTGCCGTGCTCTGGGTCGAGGATGAAGGCATGTTTCATGTAGCCCTCATAGCGATTGGTCTCGATGCCAATCTTATAGAGTTGGTGTGCGGTAGCAAATTTTTCACTATTCACTTTTCCCTTTTCACTTTCATGTGTCTGTCCTCCTTCGCGCTTCTCCTTCATCATACTGATACCACCATGAAAGATGTAGTTGCGACTCCTGTAGTGCCAACGGTTCTGCAGGTTCCATTGGCGTACATTGGCTTGGTCATGAAAACCGTCGCCATTCACATCGTGGTGTCCGTAGTCATCCTGATAATGTGCCAGCAGCTCTGTGCTCAGTTGGCTGTTCAGGTGGATATTGGCATCGGCATTGGCATCCATGCGGCTCATGGTGTTGCCGTAAAGGTTCAGCGTGACGCCTTCTTCGTCATCTGGCTTCAGATATTCCACGTCTATCTGTCCAGTGATGCTCTCATAGCCGTTTTTGACGGAAGATGCTCCTTTCGACACCTGAATGCCGCTCATCCAAGGGCCAGGAACGTAGTCGAGGGCATAGGGAGCAGCAGCTCCACGAAAATTAGGCAGGTTCTCGGTGAGCATCTGCACATAGGTGCCACTTAGTCCTAATAGCTTGATTTGCTTGGCACCTGTGGCGGCATCGCTGTAGTTCACATCGACGGAGGGGTTGGTGGTAAAGCTCTCGCCAAGGTTGCAGCAGGCGGCCTTGAAGAGTTCCTCGCGGTAGATCATCACGCCATTCACGGCACCTCCTAAGCGACGGGTGCCGGCACGGCGCGAGGTGACGGTCACATCGCTTAGGTTCTGTGTCTTCATCGTGTCAACCTGCAACGAATTATTATTCTGTCCATAAACGGACATGCAAAGCATCATGACGATGCATGATAGAATATATTTCATTATGAGTTTCTTTGATTTAATATAATACGATACACTAGGGGAAACTGCCAAGACAAGCAACCCCCTAACAAACGGATTGTATCAGAATCAAATCAACAAAACCTGGATAAAGTTCAGGTAATCACGTGGCGGACTTTTCCACATCACGCGGATAGACTGAACCATCGCCTTGCAAGTGGTAGGCTGCATCCACTCTGCTACAAGGCTTGGCAGAATGGCCAGAAGAGGCTGTAGGACATGAAAGTCGTAAGTGATAGTCTGCGCTGTGAGTGTTGGCGACAGCTCCACGTGTTCCACCGTCAGGCAGCCCTCATCAGGCATACACCCTTTGTCCTCCATCTCCATGCCACAAGGAACCACCTTTGCCATTCCCGTACAACTGCATTGTACGACGTCAACGCCTGCCCCAATGAATAATATCATCATGGAGAGCAGTACAGACAGCAATATGTGGCTACATTTCTTCATTGCGGTTGCAAAGGTAGCGATTTCCCCTGATTTATTCTTTTCCTAGCTCTAAAACTTAATGATGTTTAACTCATCCCTTCACTTCTGCGATGACTTCGATTTCCACCAATGCGCCTTTCGGTAGCGTTTTGACGGCAACGGCTGAACGTGCAGGATAGGGCTCTGTGAAGAACTCTGCATAGACGGCGTTCATGTCGGCAAAGTCGTTCATGTCAGCCAGAAACACGGTGGTCTTCACCACGTTGCTCATGCTGAGGCCTGCCTCTTCCAAGATAGCTTTCACATTGGTCAGTGACTGGCACGTCTGTTCCTTGATGCCGCCTTCTACGAACACACCTGTGGCAGGGTCGATGGGTATCTGACCGGATGTGTAGACGAGGTTTCCAACTTGGATGGCCTGACTGTAAGGCCCAATGGCAGCAGGTGCCTTCTTTGTACTGATTACTTTCATAAAGAATCTAATTTTTGGTGCAAATTTAGCGATAATTCCGGAATTATCATTATCTTTGCAAATAAAATTAAGTGTATTTAGGAATGAGCAATATAATATACCAAAAACTGACAGAGGATAAAATTGACACATTTATCCAAATGCGTATTAATCAGCTTCTTGAAGAGGGTGCAACAAGAGATGTTGATCTTGCTCCTGCATTGAAGGACTATTATTTTAGACACATGGCTGATGGTACTTTTGTGTCATGGATTACTATGGATGGTGATAAGATAGTTGGAACCAGCGGTATGTCGTTTGTTGAGAAGCCTCCCTATTTTGGTTGTCCCAGCGGAAGGATCGGATTGCTGTCGAGCATGTTTACGGTTCCTGATTACAGACGTAGGGGAATAGCAAAAGAGTTGCTTTCGAGAGTGGTAGAGGAGGCCCGGATGTATGGGTGTGGTACTGTTCAGATTACCGCATCAGATATGGGCGTTCTATTATATACGGATTTTGGTTTCGTCAAGAATAAGAATTTCATGCAATATCGTATTAAATAGGAAAAGATAATATAAAAAAAAAGACGCAAAAAAACAGGCAGCCTCGAGGCTGCCTTTCAAACGTTGTTGTGGAACTGCGCTTAGTTGTACCAGAGCTCTCCACCGAGCACCTGAGCGCCTACTATATAGGCTTTATTGCCTGCGGCCTGAGTTGTATACTCTTTGTACTGCTGGC
>CAJOQT010000008.1 GCA_905236875.1 uncultured Prevotella sp.
ACTCCCCGAGGCCAAAGGCCGATAACTCCCCTTAACTCCCTTTAACTCCACAAGTTCTTTGCAAGCAAAGCGGCAAAGCCGAGCGGAGCAAATGCGAAACTTAAGTGAAGTAATATTTGTCTTGGTTTCATTACGGCAAACCACTGGTTTGTCGGCTACAAACCACCAGTTTCCCGTTGTGAAACTGGGTAAACAATAAAAAAAAGCACAACCAATGGTCGTGCTCTTTTCTTGTGTTGACAGTTGGATTCGAACCAACGACCCCCACCATGTCAAGGTGATACTCTAACCAGCTGAGCTATGCCAACGTCTTATATCTGTTTGTATTTCAATCGCTTCGCTTGTCCAGTGCGCCAGATAGGACTCGAACCTACACGTCGTAAAACACCAGATCCTAAGTCTGGCGCGTCTGCCAATTCCGCCACTAGCGCCTCTTTGCGGGTGCAAAGGTACAACATTTTTAGGAGTTAAAGGAGTTAAGGGAGTTAAAAGGAGTTAAAAAGCGCCATTTTGTTTCACCAGCAGCTGACGGGCAAACTCGATGATGGTGTCCCCACCACGCTGGAAATCCTCGTCGGTGAGGCCGACATGGTGGTGCGGCTCGATGCCGAACTCGGTGTTCTGGCGCTGTGCATCGTACATGGGACAGGCGGAGAAACGGACGTTCCAGCCGTTGGGCAGGCTGGACGAGAAGGGCAGTCCGGCACCGCCACCCGTGCGGTCGCCTACCAGTTGGATGTTGGGCAGTGCCTTCATATAGGTTGCAAACTCGTTGGCAGCACTGAATACCGAGCGGTTGGTCAGCACGGCTACGGGCTTATGCCAGCGCAGACGGGCCGACGGTTCGATGTATTGCGGCTCCATGTCGGAGAAGTCCTGGTGTCCTTTTCCCGTCTTATGCTGCATGTAGCCCACCAGTGTCTTCTCGTGGGCGAAGCGTGCAGCCAGCTTCTCGGCATAGGTCAGGTTGCCTCCTCCGTTGTTGCGTATGTCAATGATGAGTCCCCTGCAGAGTGCCAGATACGCCAATACGTCATCCAGGTTGCTCTCGCCGAACCCGCTTTGGAAGCTGGCGTAGCGAATATAGCCGATGTTATCGTCGAGTATGCGGTAGCAAAGCCCTCCGGCAATCTTGTAGTCGGTGCCCAGATAGCGGCGTTCCAGCGAGTCGCTGTAGTTCTGCGGAAAGTCCTCGTGCCAGCTCCAGTAACGGGCATAGTCGTAGCTCGTGGAAAGGTTCACATGGCCGTCACGCAGCTCCGAGAGCATGTCGCCCAGCACCTCGAAGAGCTGTTCGCCGCTCATGTCTTCATGTACGCGTACCTTATATTTATGATAGACCTGCTGCCAGTCGAGCCCGTATTCCTGTTGCTTGTAGTCGAAGAAGCAGTAATGCTCGTCAATAATCTTCCACAGTGCCTCGAAGTTGCCCTGTCGGGTGTTGGGCAGCTCGTCCTCGTCCACGCACGAGGTCAAAGGCAGAAGGGTAAGAAAGGCTATAAGGTAAAAGGGTAAAAAGGTAAAAGGGTAAAAAGGTAAAAACCGTTTCACCGTATTTTCTTTGTTCTTGAGATGGATCTGCATATTTTTTACTATTTTACCTTTTTACTTTTTGAAAGCGTTTGACGACACCAATCATGACACGGTGCGTATAGACATGCTGTTTCAGGTTGTTCACCTTGGCCTGCTGGTAGTCGCCCAGATAGCCGATGCGCATGGTCAGCGAACGGTTCAGGCAGACGTCAAGCATCAGTTGCTGACGGAAATTCGGTGCAGAGATGAAGGTGGTGGGCACGATGTTGTGGTCGTAGTTGCCCCGTGAGAATATCTCGTAGTACGACTGTCCGTAGTTGGGCGAGAACATGATGCCGGCGAGCGGCAAGTCCAACTCGTAGCCGACGGTCATCTTCCGCTGCCAGAGCATGAAGCCGTAGCGGGCACGCGCCGAGGGCATGATGTTGACATGTGCCCTGGCTTGAGCAGGATTGTTGGAGTTGGAGGTATTGTAGATAAACCCTACACCGGCGTTTGCCAGTGCGCCCACTTGGATATTCAGCTTCTCCTGCATCATGTTCAGCCGATAGTAGCGACCCCAATAGAAGTCGTAGGCTCCTTCCAGTTCCTTCTCTGTGTCGCTGCGGTCGTGCAGAATCGAGAAGTTGGCCTGGTGCTGCAAGACGGTTCGCCAGTTGCTGCCAGGCTTTTCGCGTTCGATGTCAGCCAGCAGGGTGAGGCCGGTACCGCTGAACTTCTCCTGCGACAGGTAGGTATCGAGAACACGGGAAGGACCTATGCCCGCCATGTACGACGATGTAACGATGGGGGAGGGGATGGTGTCCTGCGCCTTCAGCCCCGTCATCATCGTCAGACATACCAGTGTCAGGAAAAATTTAGTCATTGTCTGGGAAGAGGTTTAGCTCGCCTGTTTTCTCGTCGATGACCAGTGGACGGTCGTTGGCAGCGGGGGCATTGGCAGCGGGGGCATTGGCAGCGGGGGAACCGCTATCTACAGGATCGCTGCCCACATTATCGGTGTCTTCGCTCCCGGTGTCCTCGCTGTCGGCGGTTTCCTCCGGCTCCTCAGGGAAGCGGAGAGGCTCCAGTTCTTCGATGCGTTCTATCTGGAAGGTTGTCAGACGCTTTCCCTTTGCCTTATAGCCCTTGACAGTAATGAACTGCTCGGCATCGATCTCCAGTGGCTGGCGCACGGCATCGGCACCGCCGAAGGTGATAAGGATGCGCGGATAGGCCTGTTCGCTGAGCAGTATTTCCTTGGACTCTGCATGCTCGCCCAGATAGGTCTGCTTCTTCTTTGAAGCCTCCATCTGGAAGCGTTTGATGTAGGGATAGTTGTCGTTGTCGGCATCATAGAGCACGGCCGTCCAAACCTTGTTGGGGTCATACTTCTCGATGATACGCAGATTGTCCTCGAAGTGGTTGTTCAGGTCGAAGTTCGTCAGGTAGTATTCGCCGTTGTCCAGGATAACCAGCAGCTGGTCGTCGTCGAAGAACTCGCCCAACAGCCGTCCGTGTTCGTCGTAGTTCAGGCGGTTCACGTCGGGGTCGTACCATACCTTCCGACCACCGAGTGTAGAGTGTCCGTGGCTCTTCAGGCCGATGCGGTGTATGGGCTTCTTGGTCAGCGTGATACCCTTTGCCGCACGTCCCTTGATGGCTATCTCGGCAAAGTCGCGTTCCATGAAGATGTTCGACTTCCGTTTGCCCTGTGATGTCGCATCGAGTGTCACCTTGATGACCTCTGCCTCGCCGTTGGGGTTGGCGGTGAAGTACATGATCTTGGAACCCGGTTCGCCCGTGGTGACGTCATATTCGCGGTCACGGGTGATGGCTGGTACGTTGAATCGCTTGATGTAATACGGGCCTTTCTTGCCGGAGCGATAGACCACGTTGTAGATTGTACGCTGGTCGTTGCGCTTGTAGATGCCTAACCACAGGATGTTCTTGCCCACAAAAAGCTTCTCGGCAACGCGTACCACCTTGAACTTACCGTCCTTATAGAAGATGATGATATCGTCGATGTCGGAACAGTTGCATACGTATTCGTCCTTCTTCAGACCCGTACCGATGAATCCTTCGTTGCGGTCTATGTACAACTTCTGATTTGCCTCTGCTACCTTGGCAGCCTCGATGGTGTCGAAACTGCGTATCTCCGTCAGTCGCGGATGCTCCTTGCCGTACTTGTCTTTCAGGAACTCGAACCATTTGGCTGTCACCTGTGTCAGGTGTGCCAGGTCATCGTCTATCTGTGCAATCTCCGCCTTGATGCGTGCCATCAGCTCGTCGGCCTTGTCCTTATTGAACTTCAGGATGCGCTGCATCTTGATTTCGAGCAGCTTCAGGATGTCGTCCTTCGTCACTTCCCTGATCATGCTGGGGTAGTAGGGCGTCAGCCGGTCGTCGATATGCTCACATACTGCATCCACGTCGGGTGCCTGTTCAAACTTCTTGTCCTTATAGATACGCTCCTCGATGAAGATCTTTTCCAGTGAGTAGAAGTGCAGCTGCTCCAACAGTTCGTTCTTGCGTATCTCCAGTTCCTGACGTATGAGGTCCTTGGTACGGTCGGCGGAGTGGCGCAAAACGTCGCTGATGGTGAGGAACTGCGGCTTCTGGTCGCTGATGACGCAGCAGTTGGGCGAGATATTGATCTCGCAGTCGGTGAAGGCATACAGGGCATCTATGGTCTTGTCGCTGCTGACGCCGGGGGCCAGGTGTACCTGTATCTCCACTTGTGCCGACGTGAGGTCGAGCACGTGGCGTGCCTTGATCTTTCCCTTGTCGATAGCCTTGGTAATACTTTCGATGAGCGACGATACGGTCTTCGAGTAGGGCAACTCACGGATGACCAGTGTCTTCGGGTCGAGCTTCTCTATCTTGGCACGTATCTTCAGAATGCCGCCGCGCTGTCCGTCGTTGTATCTGCTGACGTCGATGCTTCCGCCCGTCTGGAAGTCCGGATACAGGTGGAACTCCTCACCGTTCAGGTAGCTGACGGCTGCGTCGCATATCTCACAGAAGTTGTGTGGCAGTATCTTCGTCGAGAGGCCTACGGCAATACCCTCGGCACCCTGCGCCAGCAGCAGCGGGTACTTGACGGGCAGCGTGATAGGCTCCTTGTTACGGCCGTCATACGACAGCTGCCACTCCGTGGTCTTGGGATTGAACACGGTGTCCAGGGCAAACTTGGACAGGCGAGCCTCGATATATCGGGGTGCTGCCGCCTTGTCACCGGTTAGGATGTTGCCCCAGTTGCCCTGTGTATCGATGAGCAGGTCCTTCTGTCCCATCTGCACCAGCGCATCGCCGATGGATGCATCGCCGTGGGGATGGAACTGCATGGTATGTCCCACGATGTTAGCCACCTTATTGTAACGACCGTCGTCCATGCGTTTCATGGAGTGCATGATACGTCGCTGCACGGGTTTGAAACCGTCCTCAATGTGTGGGATGGCGCGGTCGAGTATGGAATACGAGGCATAATCCAGAAACCAGTTCTGGTACATGCCGCTCAAGTGGTGTACGGCGGATGCGTCGAAACGGTTTACAGGCTTGTAGTCAGAGTGTTCAGTGGGCTCTCCGAGGTCGGTATTCTGTTCCGTATTCTCGATGTCCTCTAAGTCCTCTGTGTTAGTTATTTCGTCACTCATGAGTCTTTGGTTATTGGAAATTCGCCGCTAAATTACAAAAATTCGGGCGAAATACCAAATTTATTTTCGATTTCTTATGCGCCGGACCTTACAATACCCCCATTCAAGCATATAGGAGTACAGGCTTTTTGGTCCTGTACTCCTACAACTGCGAGTAATGAATGCAAGTTTGAAAAGGTACTTGCGATGGTTGAAAAAAGTAGTTAATTATCTGCGAACCACCTTCCTGCCGTTGATGATGACGATACCCTTGTAGCTGTCATCCACGCGCTGACCGGCGAGGTTATAGATTGCACCCTGTGTCTCTTCGGTGACGACAGGTGTGTTGATGCCATTCGTTTCCTTCGTACATGTCAGGGTCATCTTGTCAAGATTGATGTACGGTCCTGTGATGGTGACGCGGAGGATCTGCTTGCCTGCGGGTAACTGTTTGCTAAAGCTGCCAGTGAACTTGTTGTAGGTGGACCACTTGTTATCATCCGTCTGTGTTATGTTCACGTGAGCCAGTTGCACGTTCTGGCCGTCGGTTACCAGTGAGATGTCGAAGCCAGCCTGCACGTTGTTGCCGTGAGAGGCGTAGGCCTCGAAGGCGTATTCGCCGGCCTTTGTCACGTTCAGCGTATATTCGAGCCACTCTCCGGTTGCGGTATAGCCGATGGCATAGCCGTTGTTGCCTGTGACGATATCTACGCCGCCGCCGTCAGTACGGTAGGCAGAGGTACCTTCGTTATTTGTGTCGCTGTCGTGGAAGGTCAGTCCGTCGGCTCCCTTGTCGAAGTTCTCGAACTCAATGGTTCCAGGAACAGTGATGGCACCGTTATAGGGTGTACGTGGCGGATAGACCTTGAAGCCTCCAATACGCTCGTACTTCTTTCCGTCAGTCGTTGTCACGACGGCCTTCAGCTGGTAGTCGCCGGCACTGGCTGGTGTGTAGTCGGTAGTGTAGGGGGCACTGGTAAAGGTCTTGTAGAGCGAACCGTTCAGATAGAGCTCAATCTTCTGGATGGTTTTGTTCTTCACCCGTGCGCTGATGCTGATGTTCACCTTCTCGTTGGCAGATAAGACGATCTTGTCAGCCTTGATATAGACTGATGCCTCCTTCTTCATGCCGGGGAACGGGCTCTTGGCGTTCTTGGCGGCAGCTGTCTGCATGTAGTCGCGCAGCCAGGTGAGTGCAGAGCGCTCTACCTTGTTCTTGATGAGGCCGGAGTTTCCCTTGGTGCCATTATTTTCATTGCCTAACCACGTATGTCCGTAAATCCAGCCCCAGATGGTGACACCGGCGCAGTAGTCGGCCTCCCACATCACGGGGAAATGCTCCATGTAGTTCCATTTCTGGTTGGCATCGCTGTTGTCGCCGATGTCGTACTCCGTGATGTACATCGGCATCTTCAGCGCATTCTGGATGGTAGCCATTACCGTACTGAAATTCGAACCGGTCATGCCGCCGAGGTCATGGCTCTGGCAGCCGTAGGCATCAATGGGTGCTCCTGCATCGCGCAGTGTCTTCACCAGATTAATGAAGTCGTAGGTGTTATAGTTGAAAGTGTTATAGTCATTATATATAAGTATGGCATCCGGCCAGCGCTCGGCGGCCATCTCGAAAGCCTTGATGATCCAGTCGTAGCCCGTTACACCGTCGCCGCCCAGTGCATTCTTGAAAGGAGCGGGCGCGTGTCCTGCAATGGCTTCGTTCACTACGTCAATCATTTCCAGGTTGGGGTAGTGTGCCTTGACGGCATCATACCACTGCACGATGGCCTGATACTGCTGGTCGGTAGAAAGATTGTCCATCCATTCCGGGTACTGGCTACCCCAAATCAGCGTGTGGAACTTGAACGGGAAGCCATGCTGGCTGGCATAGTTGGCTGCAACATCGGCATTCCACCAGTTGTACTGGCCGCGTGGCGCTTCGACGCATCCCCACTTGGTGGCATTCTCAGGTGTCACCTGATTCCAATAGTCTGAGAACTTGAAACCGTCGAAATCCATGTAGGTCCAGTCGGTCGTAATGTTTCCTAAAAACTTGTCCGGGTTGGTAGATAACTGTGCGTTAGCGTTCAGTGTCAGCATACAGCCGATGGCTGTCATCATTGCTAAGTGTAAGATTCTCTTCATTCCAAATGTCATTAAGTTGTTTTCGGGGTGCAAAGGTACGACTTTTTGTTCATTTGGACTTTTCTCTTTATGTGCAATACTTTACCAAATGTTTCATTCTTATGTTTATTGCTATAAAAAGAGGTGTTGGAATGACGATAGGGTTGGCTATTCTGTTGTTATGGGCATGTCAGCTTCTTTCCAGGCGATGATGCCACCTTTCAGGTTCACCAGCTTGTAGCCTTTGTCTGCCAGTTTCCCTGCGGCTCCGGCAGAGCGTCTTCCGCTGCGGCAATAAACGGCGATCTTCTTATCGACAGGCAGGGCCGCCTGAACCAGTTCCACGAAATTGCCCAGGTGATAGTCGATGTTGACGGCCCTCCCGATATGTCCTTCGGCATATTCGCTGGCAGTCCTCACGTCAAGCACTACGACGCTGGTGTCTGCAGTCAGTTCTGCAAACCCATTCACGTCAGTGTTCTCAAAATTCTGTTGGCCGCAGGCAGTTGTCAACCCCAAGGTGGCCAGTAAACAGGTTAAAATCTTCTTCATTGTCTTGCTGATCTTGTGTTAATCTTCTTTCCGTCTTTAGTCCAGGTATAGATCCAAGCACCCATTCGACTCGTGAAAGTATCGCCTGATACACCCAGTATCTCACCGACGCTGCCAGCGCCGAAGGTATGCAGCCTTTTTCCATTCACGTCGTAGGTGATGTAGAAAGCTGTACCCTGTTTAATAATATAAAAGGTGGAACTGTACCCCTTCAGCTCCCCTTGATTGGTGCTGAGGGTCTTGATCTTCTTCCCGTTCTGGTCATAGATATAGTACCAGTTCTTCGTCGTTTCGATATAGCCGATGCTCTGCGCCGACAGGGTCAGCACACTTACCGTTGCCAATAGGCATAAAATCATTCTTCGCATACTTGTTTGTTTTTGTTCTGTTATGCATCTGTCCGGACTTATAACAGGAGTCCCTTTTAAATCTATTGGCAAAGGTAATGATATTCGTTGGATTTTCGCAGTCTTTCCATTAATATTTAGGATAGTTTATGAACTGTCATAAAAATACATGAAAAAGAACCACGCCCCCAGATAGCTGGTGAAAGCCCTGAAACAGAAAATCCCGAGAGAAATCTCGGGATTTGCGCTTCAGGATGTGCTTGAACCAACGACCCCCTGATTAACAGTTAAAAAATGTAATATTTTGCGATATTGTGTTTAAATGAATTTGGCTGATTCACAGAAAGTTAGTAATTTTGCAACACTTTATGATACTCCACGAAACTGGGTAAATATGAGTATTAATAACCAAAATTTGTTCAGACGAAATGCCAGTATTTAGAGGGGTTTCAGAAGATTGAGAATATCGAGATAACCAAAATTTGTTCAGATTTGATAAAAAATGACAGAAATAGTTGAAAGAAAGAAGAGGGAGAAGATACCCAACATGGAGTCGCTGACTATGGGTAATTGCACCGTTTCGCTAACCCTTGATACAAGGTA
>CAJOQT010000009.1 GCA_905236875.1 uncultured Prevotella sp.
ACTTGTTTTGTGTCGCAAAACCTATACTCTTGTTCAACCAAAGCATAACTTTTGGTGGACAAAACAAGTTGTTTTGTAACAGCGGAGTTGAGGGTAACTTCTGCAAAGGGTTGCTCCTTGCTTTGCAAACTCATATTTAAGCAATTAGAAAAGTCAATATTTCGCCAAGGCTCCGCCATTCCTTGTAATTCTCAGGAGTGGCGGGGGAAATGTTTATTATTACACAGCAGGGGGTTCTTTGACCTGAAGGTACAAAGCGGCATAGCCGGGCGCCGGTGCATAATTCTGAAGGAATAGAAAATAGCATTATCTTTGCAGTCAAAACGCAAAAATCGCGGAAAAGTGGATATGATACCGCTATTATAGCTTTGAGCGAAGAAAATCACTGACTATATATTATACAGGCTGAACAGGAACTGTTGGTCCGTGTATTCCCACTGGACGACGTGGAAGCGGATGAGACGGGCCAGCAGGGTGATAACCTTGGAACGTGGAAGGGCGGAACGACGGACGAGCTGGTTGAGGGTGTGCGGCTGGTCCTGCATGACAGCAAGGAGCTTCTGAACGGTTTCGGTATAGGTCATCATGGTGCCACGTGGGTTCTGTGACTCACGCCAGACGGCCATATGAACCGGTGAGGCAACGATGTTCTCGTCGGCAATGCGGATGTAGGCCCGCTGCCTGCCGTCTTCGTCAACGGCACAGACAGGACGCCGGTCGGACGGGGAGATGGTAGCTACGACAATGGTACGGAGTACTCGGGCACTGCTGGCCGAATGGGAGGAGGCAACATGGTAGGTGTCGAACCTGATGCTGGCCTCCGGACGACAATACCGGTAGGCAGCCTGATGCATCATGTAGATCTCTTCCTCGGAACGAACGCCGGACATGTGACCGTCATCACGGACACCAATCAGCAAACGGCCTCCGTCGGTGTTGGCAAAAGCTGATACCGACCTGGCCAGTTTATGTGCATCGGAGACACGATACTTGAAGTCCTGCTGCTGATGCTCACCCTCATTGATGAGGTCCTGAAGATAACGCTTGTCGTCCATTAGCAAGGCATTTGCTTGCAAAGGTAAATAATAATTATGAATTATGAATTGTGAATTATGAATTATTTTGTACCTTTGCAGCTGAATAAGTATGAACTATGGCAAAGGAACAGTCACAAATAAGGGAGAGGCAGCGGACAAACCTGAGGGAGCCGCGACGATACAAGGTCATTATCTACAACGATGACTTCACGACGATGGAGTTTGTGGTGATGATACTCGTACAGGTATTCCTGAAGAGCGAGGAAGAGGCCAATGCGCTGATGCTGCAGGTACACCACTCGGACAAGGCCGTTGTGGGCATCTACAGCTACGACATTGCCATGTCGAAGGCTCGCAAGGCCACTCATATGGCGCGTGAGGCCGGCTACCCGCTGCGACTGACCGTTGAAGGTTGCGACTAAACGAGAGAGAAGTCAAGCTTGCTTGGACTTCTCCGAGTGTGAGCAAGCTCGATGTGAAACATCAACCCAGGTTGCGACTAAACGAGAGAAATGTAAGCTCGATGTAAAACATCAAAAATGGAAGAATTGAAGTGTTATGGCAGAGATAAAACAGACAATAAGGGCATCAAAACTGCTGAACAGGGCTTTTGAGAACTGCAAGGAACACCGGCATGAGTTCATCATGCCCGAACACTTGCTGCTGGCCATGATGCGCGACGACACTTTCGTACAGACACTCGCCAATTACAGCAGGCCCGACAAGATGGCCGACCATCTGTTCCGAAAACTACTGGACACAGAATCATTGCCAGAAGGACAAGACTATGAGCCTGAGACATCGGTCCAACTCGGAAAGGTGATAGAATACGCCTGCCAGCAGGTGCTTAACAGCAGCGCCAAGGCATTAGACCTGCCCCACCTCGTCATGGGAATCCTGAATCTGGAAGAGTCGTGGGCCTGCTATCTGCTGAAGAAAGCGCTGGGCGACGAGGAAGCCGCTTTCCTAAGCCAGCTCATCAGCGCCTACGATTTCGAAGACCACCTGGATGCAGACATCGGAGATCAGCAGCAGGATGCTGCGTGGAAGAAACTGGTGACCTGCATGAATGACCTCTACGAGAAACAGAACCCGCTGATTGGTCGTGAGCAAGAACTGCAATGGACTATCCAGGTGCTGTGCCGCAGGGACAAGAACAATCCGCTGCATGTGGGAGAGCCTGGCGTGGGCAAGACAGCACTGGTCTGGGGACTGACTCGACTAATAGAAGAAGGAAAGGTGCCTGAACGGCTGAAAGGCAGCAAGATATATCAGCTCGACATGGGAACGCTGCTGGCCGGTACGCAGTATCGCGGCGACTTCGAGAACCGCATCAAGATGATTATGGACGGCGTGCAGCAGGAGGGTGACAACAACATCGTGTATATCGACGAGATACACACATTGGTTGGAGCCGGTGCTACTGGCGAGGGAGCAATGGATGCCTCGAACATGCTGAAGCCCTACCTCGAAGCAGGAACCATCCGCTTCATCGGTTCTACGACCTACGAGGAATACAACCGTCACTTCTCGCGCTCGAAGGGTATGATCCGACGCTTCCAGCAGATAGACATCCCTGAGCCCACCGTTGACGAGGCCAAGAACATCCTCCGCCAGCTGCAGCCCAGATACGAGGAGTTCCACCACGTGAAGTATGATGACGAGGCCATCTCGTTTGCTGTGGAGGCAAGTGCCAAGCATGTGAACGACCGCTTCCTGCCTGACAAGGCCATTGACCTGATAGATGAGGCGGGAGCGGCAAAGGAAGCAACCCCCTCTTCGTCCCCCGAGGGGGACACGATTGTTCCTGCCAACAATGCTATTGAGGCCCCCTCGGGGGCAGTAAGGGGGGTCACCAAGGCCGACGTTGCCGACGTGCTGGCGAAGACCTGTAAGGTGGATGCGCTGGCTGTGGCCGAGGAGGACGACTTCTCTAAGCTCTACACGCTCAACGATAAGCTCACATCACAGATTTACGGCCAGGACGAGGCCATCCGCCAGGTGGTGGAGTCGGTACAGATGTCGCGTGCCGGTCTGCTTGAGGACAACAAGCCCCTGGCCTCGCTGCTCTTCGTCGGTCCGACAGGCGTGGGCAAGACGGAGGTGGCACGGGTGCTGGCCAAGGAACTGGGCATCGAACTGATACGCTTCGACATGAGCGAATATACGGAGAAGCACGCGGTGGCCAAGCTCATCGGTTCACCTGCCGGCTATGTGGGCTACGAGGACGGCGGCCTGCTGACGGACGCCATCCGCAAGTCACCCAACAGCGTGCTCCTGCTCGACGAGATTGAGAAGGCGCATCAGGACATCTACAACATCCTGCTGCAGGTGATGGACTATGCCCGTCTGACCGACAACAAAGGACGCAAGGCCGACTTCCGCAACGTCATACTCATCATGACCTCAAATGCCGGCGCACAGTTTGCGTCACAAAGCATCGGATTCAACAACAGCGTGAGCCGAGGCGAGGCGATGATGAAGCAGGTGAAGAAGACCTTCAAGCCCGAGTTCCTGAACCGTCTGTCGGGTGCCGTCGTGTTCCGGGACATGGACAAGGAGATGGCGACACTCATCCTACAGAAGAAGCTTCGTGAACTGGATGCCAGACTCGAGGCCAAGCAGGTGAAGATGACCCTCACGGCAGAAGCCTTCGACCATCTGCTGAAGGAAGGCTTCACGGCAGAATACGGTGCCCGTGAGATGGACCGTGTCATTGCCCAGCAGCTGAAGCCCCTGCTGATGCGCGAGATTCTCTTCGGCAGCCTGAAGCAGGGCGGCAAGGCGGAGATTGGACTATTGGACAATCGTACCATTGGACTGTTGTCAACGAAATAGTCAATATCTCAACTTTCGCATGTTAATAACGACCACGCGCTCGGCTTTCTTAAGACTCGCAAGCTCGAATAAGCGCCGCAAGCGTCGAGCGGCCGCTTGCTACCGAAGGGACGCAAGAATCTAACAAATCAATATTTATACGTTAAACCGTTAAATCGTAAATAGCCTTGGTATTCCAATTAGATGACAACCTGTGGTTCCCTAATCCACACTTGGGCGAAGACAGCGGACTGGTAGCCGTCGGCGGCGACCTGTCGGTAGAACGTCTGCTGCTGGCCTACAGCAACGGCTTCTTCCCCTGGTACGCCTTCAACATGGAGAGCGAGCCTCACTGGTACTGTCCGCTCGACAGATACGTCATCTTTCCCAGCGAGATACACATCAGCCACTCCATGAAGCAGCTCATGCGACAGTACAAGTACGAAGTGACCTTTAATCAGGACTTCGAGGGAGTCATCCAGAACTGCTCTACGGTTCAGGGACGCGACGAGGAAGGGGGAGCGTGGCTGGGACCGGACATCATCGAGGCATACACGAGGATGCACCAGTTGGACTACGCTGCCAGCGTTGAGGTGTGGGAGAAAAGTTCCTCAAACGGCCAAACGGCCAGTCCACCAAACGGTCAGACGGCCAGGCGTCTCGTCGGCGGGCTCTATGGCATCATGCTGAATAAGGCCTTCTTCGGCGAGAGCATGTTCTCACTGGTTCCGAATGCCTCGAAGTTGGCACTAATCTACTTGGCAAAAGCATTGGAGGCAATAGACGGCCGCTTCATCGACTGTCAGTTTGAGACACCGCATCTGGCATCGATGGGCGGCAGGCACATCACTTACGAACAATATATGGAACTACTAAAATAACCCATTAACAAGAGATGAAAAAAACAGTAATGATTACAGGAGCGACAAGCGGCATAGGACTGGCTTGCGCAAGAAAGTTTGCCAAGAACGGCGACAAGGTGATTCTGACAGGCAGGAACGAGCAGCGGCTGGCTGAAATCGAGCAGGAACTGAAGAAAAAGGGTACAGAAGTACTGACACTCGTCTTCGACGTGAGAGACCGTGAGGCTGCAAAGAAGCTCATCGAGGCGTTGCCCACGGAATGGCAACGGATTGACGTACTGGTGAACAATGCCGGCCTGGCACTGGGACTGGAGCCAGAATATGAAGGAAGCCTGGACGACTGGGAAACGATGATCGACACGAACATCAAGGGACTGCTGACGATGACACGGCTCATCGTACCGGGAATGGTGGAGCGCAACAGCGGACACATCATCAATGTGGGTTCTGTAGCCGGCGATGCTGCCTATGCCGGCGGCAATGTCTATTGTGCCACGAAGGCTGCCGTGAAGGCACTCTCCGACGGACTGCGCATTGACGTAGCCAATACTGCCGTACGCGTAACGAACCTGAAGCCGGGACTCGTAGAGACGAACTTCAGCAATATACGTTTTCGTGGCGACAACGACCGTGCTGCCAACGTCTATAAAGGCATCAAGCCGCTGACGGGTGACGACATCGCCGACGTCGCCGTCTTTGCCGCTAATGCGCCTGAACACGTACAGATAGCCGAGGTACTTATCCTCGCCACCCATCAGGCCAGCGGCAGCGTGATTGTGAGAAAGTCCTGAAGTCGCCCGCTCTTTGTCACTGTTAATAACCCAGATCCTCTCCGACAAGCACGACCGTATGTCTGCTTTTCGGAGAGTTTCTCAAGAAGTGAACGTAACTGCAAATGCTTTCTGCTGAGTTGCAGTTGTGGCAAACGCCATCTTTCCTGCAGGGAGTATCGATGTCGAAACGCTGGGCATTGGTAGGTGATGCGGTACTCCTGGCCCTTGCCAGAGCAGCCTCAACCGTCTGTGCCACCTTGTTCAGCCCAATAACGAAGATGACCTTCTTCGGTCCCCAGGTGATGGCTGCCACACGGTTACCGTTGCCGTCGACATTCACGATGACACCGTCTTCCGAAATGGCGTTAGCACTCGTCAGATAGACATCGGCAGTAAAAGCCCGCTGATACATCTCCAGCTTCTCTTCCGCCGTCTCCACCAAGTCACGGTCGAGCACTTCCAACGTCCCCCTACCCTTCAGTGCCTCAGGGATGCCCAGATCGCGGACAGTCATCGTGCCGCCCCAGGTCACAGAGCTACCGTCGTCAATCAGTTCCATAACTTTATTTACTGCCTCCTCTGCCGTCGGACAGTAGAAAGCCTCCATGTGGCGGCGCTTCAGATTCTTGATCATCCGACCGGCCAGCAACGCATTTCTTTGTTCTTGTATTGTCATATCCTTATCTTCTTTTTCCTTGCAAAGATAGCGATAATCGGGGAATTATCGTCACCTTCCCATAAAATATTAACTATTGTTTAAGCATCATAGAGGGGACAGTTGGCGAAAACCGAAAAAAACTAAATAAATTTGGTGGTTTGCCCGGTTATTCGTACTTTTGCCACTCGAAAGATGAAGAGCAGATGAAACGAAGGAAAAAGATATATAAGATGATAGTACTCACGGCAGTCATGCTATGGGGATTTACTGTGTCGGTCGGAGCGCAGGAGCTTCAGGCCAAGATTACGATTAACCACAGTCAGATACAGGGTACGGACGAAAGCGTCTTCGAGAACCTGCAACAGACACTGGAGCAGTTTGTCAACGAACGGCAATGGACTATGCTGCAGTTCCAGAAGAACGAACGCATCGCGTGTAACTTCAACATCACCGTAACCAAATATGACAGGGACAACAACCGTTTCACCTGTACGGCGCTGATCCAGGCCAACCGTCCGGTATATAACTCGGCCTACACGACCACCTTATATAACAATACGGACAAGAACTTCGACTTCGACTTCGCACAGTTCGACCAGCTGATCTTCAACGACGAGATGATAGACAACCAGCTGACAGCCTTGTTTGCCTACTACGCCTACCTCATCATCGGACTGGACCTCGACAGCTTCTCGCCTATGGGCGGAACGGAGGTGCTGCAGCGCTGCATGAACCTGGTAAACAACACGCAGGACCTGGGGTTCACGGGCTGGAAGGCTTTTGAGGACAGCCGCAACCGCTTTGCCATCATTAACGACTATCTGGACGAGGCCATGAAACCCTTCCGCCAGCTGCAGTACGACTACTACCGTAATGGTATGGACGAGATGGCAAACAATGCCGACCGAGGACGCACCAATATAACGGCAGCACTCAAGGACAACCTGAAGGTCGCCCACGAAAACAAGCCCCTGAGTCTGCTGCCACAAATATGGACGGACTACAAACGCGACGAGATTGCCAACATCTACAAAGGCAAAGGTACGCAGAAAGAGAAGGAAAGCATCTATGAGCTGCTGTTTTCCATCAATGCGGCACAGAACAATGCCTGGGAACTGATTAAGCAATGACCCCCCTCCAGCTCCCCCGAGGGAAACGGACAACAGACAACGGACAACGGACAACAGACAAGTAAAGAATCATGCTGAGTCAACTATATATCAAAAACTATACGCTCATTGACCACCTTGACATCAAGCTCTATCCGGGCTTCTCCGTCATCACTGGCGAAACAGGTGCCGGAAAGAGCATCATATTAGGAGCCATCGGACTGCTGCTGGGTCAGCGGGCAGATACAAAAGACATCAAGAACGGCTGTGAGCGCTGTCATATTGAAGCACACTTCGACGTGTCGCGCTACAACCTGGAATCTTTTTTCCAGGAGAACGACATTGACTACGATGCCCACGACTGCATCATACGTCGCGAACTGACGGCCGCAGGCAAGAGCCGTGCCTTCATCAACGACACCCCCGTGCCGCTTATGCTGTTAAGAGAACTGGGCGAGCAACTGGTTGACATACACTCACAACACCAGAACCTGCTACTGGGCAAGCATGACTTCCAGCTAAGCGTAGTGGATATTATAGGACTACGGACAACGGACAGACCCCCCTCCAGCTCCCCCGAGGGGGAGGGACAACGGACAACGGACCGCTCGGCTTTGCCGCTTGCTACCGAAGGGACGCAAGAACGACAACGGACGAAGGACGACGGACAACTGACTGACTACCAGTCGGCATATACCAACTATCAGGACTTGTTGCGTCAGCTGGAAGCACTCAAGGAGAACATCAGTCGTAACAAGGAACGCCAGGACTTCCTGCAGTTCCAGTACGACGAGTTGAGCGCTGCCCGTCTGGTGCCAGGCGAACAGGAAGAGCTGGAACAGCGACAGGACACGATGTCACATGCAGAAGACATCAAAAGCGCACTCTATGAGGCAGACAATGCACTATCGGCAGAACAGACGGGTATTGTAGGTCAGTTGCGGAGTGCAGCACAGGCGCTTCGCTCAATCGAAAAAGTGCTGCCCGCCGCCTCTGAACTGGCAGAGCGGATGGGCAACTGCCACATAGAACTGAAGGACATGGCACAGGACATCAGCTCACTGCTGGAGGACACCGACTTCGACCCGGCAGAGCTGGAAGCCGTGAATAACCGTTTGGACCGCATCTACGACCTGGAGAAGAAATACCACTGCGACAGCGTTGAGGAACTGCTGAACCAACAGCAGCAGCTACAGCAGCAACTCTCGGACATTGAGAACAGCGACGAAGCACTGGCCGAGTTGCAGGACAAGGTGTCAGCACAGCAGGCTCTATGCAAGAAACTGGCCGACAAGCTGACCAAGTTACGCAGCGCAGCCGCCAAGCAGATAGAGCGACAGATGAGCGAACGGCTGACACTGCTGGGTATGCCCAAGGTGCGCTTTGCCGTTCAGATGGAACAGACGGAACTGAACCGCAACGGACAGGACAAGGTGGCATTCCTCTTCAGTGCCAACACCTCTACCAGGATGGAACCTATATCGCAGGTAGCATCAGGTGGTGAGATTGCCCGTGTCATGCTGGCCCTGAAGGTGATGATCAGCAGTGCCGTCAAGCTGCCGACAATTATCTTTGACGAGATAGACACTGGCGTCAGCGGAAAGACAGCAGAACGTATGGCGCAGATGATGCAGGAAATGGGCGAAGGAGGCCGTCAGGTCATCAGCATCACCCACTTGCCACAGATTGCGGCATTGGGCTCCAACCACTATCGGGTATATAAGGAAGAGACGGCACAGGGTACTGCCAGCAAGATGCAGCACCTCGACACAGACAGCCGCATCCGCGAGATAGCCCAGATGCTCAGCGGCAGCGACGTGACTGAGGCAGCCGTCAATAATGCAAAAGAACTGTTGAAGGTGAAGGAGTGAAGGAGTGAAGGAGTGAAGGAGTGAAGGAGTGAAGGAGTGAAGAAGTTAAGGAGTGAAGAAGTTAAGGAGTGAAGGAGTGAAGAAGATAAGGAGTTAAGAAGATAAGGAGTTAAGAAGATAAGGAGTTAAGAAGATAAAAAGTGAAGAAGATATGGAAAGAAAAACTATTAATAAGGTACAAAGGCTGGTGACGGTTTGTTTGGGCTTTTGCCTTCTTAGCCTATTACCGTCGATGGTGTCAGCACAGCCAGGCTGGACATCGAAAGCCGTCAAGTCAATATTCACGCTGAAGACGTTTAGTGCCGACGGTTCGCTGCTGGGCAGCACCAACGGTTTCTTTGTCAGCGAGGAAGGCGATGCCGTCAGCTGTTTCACGCCCTTTGCGGGTGCCGTACGTGCTGTAGTCATTGACGCTACGGGTAAGGAAATGCCTGTAGTGTGCATGATGGGTGCCAACGAGATGTACGATGTGGCGAAGTTTCGTGTCGCAGGCAAGAAGTTCCAACCGCTGCCCCTTGCCACACGCAATGCCAACACGAACGAAGCAGTATGGCTGCTCCCCTACTCTGTCAATGCCAAGAAGCCTGTGCCAACGGCAGGCAGCGTAAACAAGGCCGAGACGTTCCAGGAGTCGTATGCCTACTACACCGTAAGGATGCAGATGCCAGAGAACACCGTCGGTTGTCCCTTGCTGAACGGCGAGGGTGAAGTGCTTGGACTCATGCAGCAACAGGCCCGTCAAGGCGACACACTCAGCTATGCCATCAGTGCACAGTTTATTGCTGACATGAAAATCAGCGGTTTGAGCCTCAACGATGCTGCCCTCAAGAAGACACGCATCAAGCTGGCAATGCCTGACGACCGTGACGAAGCCATCCTCATGATGTATATGGCAGGAACGGCACTCGACTCCATCGGCTATGCCAGTATCATTGAAGACTTCATCGCCAAGTTCCCACGTGCCGAGGAGGGTTACATCAACCGCGCACAGCTGGAGGCCACAGGCAATAACTTTGCCGCTGCCGACCGGGATATGAGAGAGGCCATCAATGTCAGTGATCCCAAGGACAATGCACATTTCACTTTCAGCCGACTAATCTACCAAAAAGAAGTCTATCGCAATAACATCCCCTTTGCCGACTGGAGCCTGGACAAGGCAGCCGAAGAAGCCAAAGCCGCCTATGCCATCCAGCCACTGCCCGCCTACAAACACCTGTTGGCACAGATTCTGTTTACCCAGCAAAAGTATGACGACGCTTTGACGGTCTTCAACGAACTGACCGGCACCGAACTAAAAGGAGCCGAGATTTATTATGAGACAGCACGCTGCTACGAAATGAAAGGTGACACAACGGCGATGCTTGCACTACTTGACAGTGCCGTCAACGTCTATTCAAAACCTTATCTGAAGGAGGCAGCACCATATATCTGGGCACGTGCCATTGCCCGTATGAGTGCAGGCAAGTACCGTCCTGCCGTACAGGACATGAACGAATACGAGAAACTGATTGCCACTGGTCTGAACGCAGAGTTCTACTACATCCGCGAACAGGCCGAGCTTGGAGGCAAGCAGTTCCAGCAAGCCCTCGATGACATCACCAAGGCAACACAACTGGCACCTCAGGACCCTACGTATTTCGCAGAAAAGGCATCGCTGGAGGTACGTTTCGGCATGAACGATGAAGCCATTAAGTCGGCTCGTGAGTGTATCCGACTGGCACCTGCCGACAGTGACGGCTACCTGTTTCTCGGACTCGCCCTCTGTCAGAAAGGCAATAAAACAGAAGGCCTCCCGCAATTACAGAAGGCCAAGGAGTTAGGCAATGAACAGGCAGAAGCCCTGATTGCCCGTTATCAGTAAAAATAGAATTATCGCATAATTCAAGGAGAATTATGCGATAATTCGACCCGTTTGGAGCCTCCAAACACCTTGAATATCACTATCAAGTCCTGACCTTAGAAGTCAGGATTGTCAGTTGGAGGTTCGAATGGCATGTCATCAGGCATTGACGAGTCCTGATACGAACCGTTCATCCTGCTACCCATAATCATTCCGTCGTTACTGTTTTTCGACGGGCGCAGACGACCGCTTTCAGGATTCTCAAATCGCGTATATTCGCCGCGGAAGGTCAGCACCACCGTTCCTGTGGCACCCTTACGGTGCTTGGCAATAATAATCTCGGCCTTGCCGCGAAGGTCATTGCCATGATCGTCGCTTTTGAAACCATAATATTCCGGACGATGGACAAACAATACCATATCGGCATCCTGCTCAATAGCACCCGACTCACGCAAGTCACTAAGCTGCGGACGCTTGCCCTCGTTTCCCTCACGGTTCTCCACACCACGGTTCAACTGACTCAATGCAAGAATGGGGATGTCAAGCTCCTTGGCCAGTCCCTTCAATGAACGCGAGATGGTACTCACCTCTTCCTGACGCGAGGAGAAGCGCATGCCGTTGGCATTCATCAGCTGCAGGTAGTCAATCATGATGAGCTTCACGCCATGCTCGCGTACCAGACGACGAGCCTTGGTACGCAACTCGAAGACAGACAAACCCGGCGTGTCATCCACATACAACGGAGCACCCAGGAGTGCAGGCAAACGCTTGTCGAGCCGCTCCCACTCATCAGGGTCGAGCTGTCCATTCAAAATTCTTGAACCGGCAATCTCACATCCATTGGCTATGAGTCGGTTAACCAATTGCACATTACTCATTTCAAGCGAGAAGAAAGCCATGGGAATCTTCAAGTCTGCAGCTATATTTTTTGCCATCGAGAGGGCAAAGGCAGTCTTACCCATAGCAGGTCGGCCGGCAATAATGACGAGGTCGGAATTCTGCCAACCACTAGTAATATCGTCTAATTTATGATAGCCCGTCGAGACACCCGTCAGACCATCCTTGTTGGCTGCAGCTTTCTGAATCACCTCCACCGCATTCCTAATAACAGGGTCAATCTGCGTGTAGTCCTTCTTCATGTTGCGCTGGGACAGCTCGAAGAGACTTCCCTCGGCATGCTGCATCAGCTCATCGATGTCGCTCGTCTCGTCAAAGGCATACGTTTCAATATCTCCAGCAAAGGATATCAACTGGCGGGCCAGTGACTTCTGGGCAACGATATGGGCATGATACTCGATATTAGCCGACGAGGCTACACGAGAAGTCAGCTCGGAGATATAGACCGGTCCGCCAACATTCTCGAGCATACCGTTCTTGGCAAGCTGCTCGGTTACAGTCAGGACATCGACAGGCTTCTCGTCCATGCTCAAGTCGCGGATGGCAGTATAGACCATCTGGTTGCGCGGCTCATAGAAGCTTTCCGGTCGTAACGTCTCACATACTACTGCGTAAGCATCTTTGTCAATCATCAAGGCACCCAGTACAGCCTTCTCTACCTCTGGTGCCTGTGGCTGCAGACGTCCAAGTTCTTTGTCAACAGGTAACGGTTTGCGCGGTCTGCGTGTATTATTACTTTGATCTGGCATCTTAAAATTATGGTTTTAGGCCACAAAGGTACAAATAAGTGAGAACAAAACAAAATAAAACTCCTTAATTTTGGCGGTTTGCTCACTTATTCGTACCTTTGTCCCCAATATGACAAACGACAAGATCAGAATCAAGGATATCGCAAAACGTGCCGGTGTCAGCGTTGGCACAGTTGACCGCGTATTACACAAACGGCCAAACGTAAGTCCGAAGGCGCTTGAGAAGGTCAACAAGGCTCTCAAGGAGATGGACTACAAGCCCAACATGTATGCCTCAGCACTGGCCTACAACAAGAAATATACCTTTTACTGTATCATCCCCAAACATGCCAGTGAGGCCTATTGGGAGGAGATAGAAGAAGGTGCACAGGCAGCCTGTGAGCGGCGGAGCGACTTTGGCATCTCCATCAAGATGATGTATTACAAACGTTTCCAGACCGAGACATTCGTTACAGCCACCAACGACGTGCTGAAACAGAAGCCCGCAGGTGTCATCGTCGTTCCGTCAACGCTTGAACTGACGCGTAACTTCACCGACAAACTACATGAACACGGAGTGCCTTTTATCCTGCTCGACTCGTACATGCCTGATCTGAGACCTCTGTCGTTCTTCGGACAAGACTCGTTCCAAAGTGGGTATTTCGCTGCACGCATGTTGATGATGCTGGCTCCGCAGGAGAAAGAAATCATGCTCATGAAACAGATGCTGAACGGCAATGTGGCCTCCAAGCAACAGGAGAATCGCGAGACTGGCTTCCGCCACTACATGCATGACCACTTCCCGGAAGTAACTATCAGCGAACTGGACCTGCCACTGGACGAGACCAAGGACCAGTACGACACGTTACTGGAACGCTTCTTCAAGCGTCATCCATTAGTACACCATTGTATCACATTCAACTCAAAGGCACACCTCGTGGGTGAGTTCCTGCAACGTTCAAACCGTCGCAACATCCAGATCATGGGCTACGACATGGTGGAAAAGAATGCAGAATGTGTCCGTCAGGGAAGCATCTCGTTCCTCATAGCCCAGCATGCGTACATGCAGGGTTATGCATGTGTAGAGACGCTCTTTGATGCCATCGTGCTGAAACGTGAGGTAAATCCTGTCAACTACATGCCCATTGAACTGCTGACTAAGGAAAACCTGGAGTTCTACAGGCGAAAGAATATCGGATAATCATTAAACTACTAAACAAATATGAAACAAGCTACATTTCTGAAAATTAACCCTGCCGATACAGTCGTCGTATGCCTTGAGGCCAAGAAACAGGGCGAAATCATCGAGATTGACGGCAAGCAAATCAAAGTATTACAGGACACTCCTGCCGGTCACAAAGTGCTTATCAACGATGTGAAGCAGGGAGAGGACATCATCAAGTACGGCTATCCCATCGGTCATGCACGAGAAGACCTGAACGCCGGACAGTGGGTGAACGAGAACAACCTGAAGACAAACCTGAGCGGCACGCTGGAATACACATACCAACCCGTCAACGAAGAACTCAACATCAAGAAAGACAACCGGACATTCAAGGGATATCTACGTAAGAATGGAGAGGTTGGCATTCGTAACGAGGTTTGGATTGTTCCCACAGTAGGCTGCGTGAACGGCATTGCCGAGCGACTCGCCGAACAGTTACGCAAAGAAGTCGGACTCCATGAAAGTGCCAGTTCTCCATGCGGTGTTGATGCTATTTGGACGTGGCATCACAACTATGGATGTTCGCAGTTGTCGGGTGACCACGAAAACACCCGCAAGGTATTGCGCGACATCTGTCTGCATCCTAATGCAGGCGCAGTACTTGTGTTGAGTCTGGGCTGCGAGAACAACCAGCCGGAGGAGTTCATGAAGATGCTGGGCGACTACGACAAGGAGCGTATCCGTCTGTTGGTAACCCAGCAGGTAGATGGTGACGAGGTGGAGGAAGGCATGAAGATACTGCGAGAGCTGTATGCCATAGCTTCAAAAGATGTACGCGAAGAGGTCAGTGTAAGCAAACTGCGCGTCGGACTGAAGTGTGGAGGCAGCGACGGATTCAGCGGCATCACCGCCAATCCGCTGGTAGGTGAATTCAGCGACTGGCTTGTAGCACAGGGGGGAACCAGCATTCTGACGGAGGTTCCTGAAATGTTTGGAGCCGAAACCATCCTCATGAACCGCTGCAAGACAAGAGAACTGTTTGATCAAACGGTATCAATGATTAATAATTTCAAGGAGTATTTCCTCAGTCACGGCGAGACTGTGGGCGAGAACCCCAGTCCAGGCAACAAGGCTGGTGGCATATCGACGCTTGAAGACAAGGCGCTGGGCTGCACACAGAAATGCGGACGTGCACCTGTCAGCGGCGTACTTGAATATGGAGATCGCCTGAAAGTAAACGGTCTAAATCTCCTCTCGGCTCCAGGTAATGACCTCGTGGCATCCACCGCATTGGCATCTGCTGGCTGTCAGCTGGTATTATTTACCACAGGCCGCGGCACTCCCTTCGGCACCTTTGTCCCCACCATGAAGATTGCGACCAACCCTACCCTCGCCCAACGCAAGCCCAACTGGGTGGATTTCTCGGCTGGTCAGTTGGTAGAAGGCAGAACCATGCAGGACATCCTGCCGGAATTCATCGACAAGATACTGAAGGTGGCAAGCGGAGAGCCTGCCCGCAATGAACAGAACGGCTATCGCGAAATATCCATCTTCAAGAACGGAGTGACCTTGTAGAAGTGATAAGTAATAAGTGACAAGTGATAAGTGACAAGTGAACCTGTAGGATAGAAAGATGACAGTCATAGAGCGTAACTTCTTCCGTCTGCTGCGCATCGGCGTATTTGCGACACCAGAACCCATAGAGCCGCTTTCGTCATGGAAATGGCGAAGGCTCTATCAGCTCTCTCTGATTCATGGTGTTGCCAACTATGTCTGGCAAGGTATAGAAACCAGCCACAATGACCCGTTTGTAGCACTCATTTCACCACAGCTAAAGGAGAAATGGGCAAACACCATCATCAAAACGGAAGAAACGGAAGAGGATGCCCAAAGCCTCACTAATCCGCTACTGGACAACAAACTACAGGCTATCATCGATCAGGAAAGTGCAAAGGAAGAGACACCTACTCGTGTCATGCTTTTGAATATGGTTCGTCATACCCGTATCATCCTGAACGAAGGAGTCTCACTGTTACTGCTGATTGAGTTGGCCCAAATGATACGACAAACGGGCAACAAGATAGACTACGACAAGTTACAGATATGGATAAGCCAGTTGCACATGCAACCTATGGCAGACCTGCAGGGAACATTACTGATCACATTGCTTGGCATTCGTCAGAATGAGATTCCGTTTATGAAGAAGAGTCTTGACAACACAGCGCTACAGCTGACAAAGGAACTGTTCAATACGACGGACTCATCTACTGACGAGTGGTATTTCACACAAAAAGAGAATCAGATCTTTGTCCGGACACATAACTCACGTGCCATGTTCTGGCACGTGGGTCACTCTGCCCGCTATTCCAGGCTCTACCCTTCAGAGGCTATCACCAATTTCTTCAAGAGCTTTGCCAAGTCGCTGACTCACATCGAAGAATAGATTAGTGTAATTCGTTAAATTCGTGGTTAAAAATACACACACGAAGTTCTATTGATGTTTATTTCTTTTTAGCCTCTGGCTTTTTGGTTTCGGCTTTCTTGGCCTCTGGCTTTTTGGCCTCGGGTTTCTTAGGTTCAGCAGGAGCGGCCTGTTCCTCCCTTAGCTTCGCCTCGGCAGCAGCGATGCTGTCCTGACGGGCTTTCTCCTCTGCCTCAATACGAGCACGGATCTCGTCTATCTTCATGCTTGCCTCGTCGGAATGTTCACCCTGATTAGCATACTCCTTCAGGTAAGCCTCGAACGACTCAATCGTGTTTTTCTCGCAAGCCTGACTCCAATCCAAGGAATCAACAGACAGACGCGCCTCCTTCACATGTTTGTTCTGGGGATATTTCTCGATAAAAGCCAGAATCTTCGAACGGTTCTTGCTGGCCATTGCTTCCTGCCAGTCAAGCTCAATCTTCTGCAAACGGGCAAGAACAGCCTCTACGCTGTCGCGACGCTCACGTGGTGCCTGCTGATAACGTAACAGATAATCCTGAAGAATCAGCGGTTCATTGCTGGAAATGGCACGTTCAAAGGCATCGACCTCGTTCTGCTGGTCCATCTTGTCCATCAGATAGATACCAAGAAAGACGACGGCCATTGCCGCCACAAGCGCAACGACAAAAGCTATAGCTACAGGATGGCGCTTCTTTTTGGGTTCGACGACCTGGTGAGAAGACGGATTCTCTGACTGACGGGAAGATGCCGTTGACTGCGTCTGACCGATAAAGTTGGATCGGACCGGTTCCCCCTGTACCACGACAGGACGGACGAGTGAATGATGACAATTGGGACAGTTATCCTGGAAGGCAAACACCAGTTCACCACATTCGGGACACCGTAAAATATTACCTGCTATATCAACACCACAACTGGGGCAAGTCTTTGCATGGTCGCTTACCTGATGACCACATTCGGGACATTTTATTATAGCCATATTCTGTATTGCTTAATCTTTTTTCCATAATTTTGAATGCAAAGGTACAAAAATTCTTTATTCTTCATTCTTAATTCTCAATTAATTTGTATCTTTGCGCCAAATTATTGACAACATGAAACAATTATTGATATTTATCAGTGCCATAGTCCTGCTTACGGCATGCAACAAGAAAGAAGATTCCGATCCGTCGGGTCCTGACAAACAGACGGTCATTGTCTATATTTCCGGAGAAAACGACTTATCTACTTTTGCACCAAAAGACACAGCGGAGATGATAATCGGTTCCAAGTCGTTAGGCAACGGCTATAACTATATAGCCTTCTTTGACATGGCCAACTCGTCGGAGAGCCCAAGTATCTGGAAATATGAGGACGGGAAGAAAACGCTTATCAAACAGTATGAAGAAGACTTCTACAACTCTGACCCGGACAAGATGCTCGAAATCCTCCAGTGGATCATCGACAAATACCCTGCCCAGAAATATGGTCTGGTGCTTTGGGGACATGCTACAGGCTGGGTGATTGCGAGCGACAGCATAGCCATTCCGCAGACCAGTCCGTTACGACGTGCCTATGGACGGGATACCGGTGACAACAGCAGGGATACCAAGAAAGGTAAATGGATAAACATTCCCACCCTTGCCAATGTGCTGAAACACCTGACGGTCAAGTTCGACTACATCTTCTGTGACTGCTGCAACATGAGCAATGCCGAGGCAGCCTACGAACTCCGGAAGCAGACCAACTACCTCATTGCCTCACCTGCAGAGATTCCCGGCTATGGGGCGCCGTACAACAAGATAACGCCCTATCTTTTCTCGACGGATACCGAAGCCTATAAGAGCCTCATTGACACCTATGCCAATGAATATGCCGGACAATTACCGCTGGCTCTCATCAAGATGGACGAGATGGAACAGCTGGCCAATGCAACCCGTGTGTTGCTCCAGACGCTGGAACCCACCGCCGAAAAGGACTTCGTTTTTGACGATCTGATGTACTACGACGGTGTGAGAAGCAGGAATCTGCGTACGCTCTTTGACATGAACGACCTGTTCCTGCAAAATGCCACAACAGAGAACTATCAGCAATGGAAACAGGCTCTCGACCGTGCCGTCATCTATAAGCGGTATGCCAGCAGCTGGCAGAGTAACGGACACGTCAACTTCAGCCTTTTCAAGCCTACTGAAGAAAAATTCGGAGGAATATGCATGTATTTCCCACGCACGTTCTACGACAACGACAGCTATAGCAGCACCTACAACTCTACCTACCACCAGATGCAGTGGTACTGGGCTACAGGATGGAACAACTACGGCTGGTGATGCTATAACAGGCAAATGCCCGGAACAACTACGGCTGGTGAATAACGACCTTGACTTTCGAGATACGGCGTTCTTCCATCCCAAGCACTTCAAAGGAAAAGTTCTCAAAACTCAGTTTCTCGTGTAACTGCGGGAAGTCGCCCTTGATTTCAAGCAACAGACCGGCTAAGGTATCGGCATCGCCCTGTATCTCCTCAAACACCTCGTCATCAAGTTTCAGGATCTTATAGAAATCGCTCAACAGCGTCTTGCCTTCAAATACGAAGGTATTGCTGTTGATGCGGACATAGTTCTTCTCGTCTTCATCGTACTCATCGTTGATCTCACCGACAATCTCCTCCAGCACATCCTCCAAGGTGACGATGCCACTGGTACCGCCAAATTCGTCAACGACAATGGCGATATGAATCTTGTTCTCCTGGAACTCACGCAACAGGTCGTCAATCTTCTTGGTCTCGGGAACAAAGTACGGCGGACGTATCAGCGACTGCCAGCGGAAATTGGCTGGCTTGTCCAGATGAGGCAGCAAGTCCTTGATATACAGGATGCCGCGAATATTGTCAATGTTGTCCTGATAGACAGGAATGCGTGAATAGTTGTTTTCTACGATACACTTCAGAACATCGGCAAAGGTCGAGGTATAGTCAAGGTCAACCACATCCTGACGGCTGGTCATAATCTCCTTGGCTGTCTCGTCACCGAAACGCACGATGCCTTCCAGAATACGCTGTTCCTCCCTGATATCTTCCTTGTCAGTCAGTTCCAACGCCTGCTCCAGGTCGCCAACGCTCAGCACATGGTTCTCCTGCGGCACCACCTTCTCTGCCAGCAACCCTGAACGAATCAGTACCGAAGAAAACGGATAGAACATCTTCCGGCAAACAAGAATGCTGCCTGCCACCCTGCGACAGAAGGCCAACGCATGCTGTCCGCAATATACCTTGGGCATAATCTCACCGAAAAGCAAAAGCAGGAAAGTAAGAAGAATGGTGATACAGACGAACTGCAACCAGTAGGCATTACCGAAATGTATCACCTTTCCGAAGAAATAGTTGCAGAGCATGATGATGGTGACGTTCACCAAGTTGTTGGTTATCAGGATGGTTGCCAGCGTACGCTCAGAGTCTTCACGCAGCTTCATGATCTTCTTATCACGCTCGTCCCTGCTTTCCTCCAGATCGTTCAGGTCCGTAGGAGACAGCGAAAAGAAGGCAATCTCCGAACCGGAGGCTAAACCGGACAGGATCAACAACAGGCAAGCTAAGCAAATGGCAACAATAGCACCAATAGAAGGGGCTTCAAGATGAACTTCAGAAAACAACTGTTGAAACTCTTCCATAAACAGGTTAGAATGGTAACGTTCCGTTATTTTGTTCTTCGTCAACAGCCGGTGCCGGTTCACCTACCATCTGTGAACCCATATTTGACGGAGCAGCAGAACGGAGAGACAACATCTCCATATTCTCAGCCCAGATCTCCGTGACATTATGGCGGACGCCCTGCTTGTCATCGTACGAACGATAGCGTATGCGTCCTTCCACGTACAGCTTGTCACCTTTATGGACATAGCGTTCAACAATCTCGGCCAGCCGTTTCCAGAATATCACGTAATGCCAGTCGGTCTGGTCAGGAACCTGTGTCCCATTCTGCAGGGTATAGCCACGCTCTGTCGTAGCCAGCGAGACACGTGCCACAGCAACGCCAGCCTCCACATAGCGTACTTCGGGCTCCTTGCCCACATTACCAATCAGCATGACCTTATTCATAACGTTCGATGCTAAATCTCAACAATCCTATTTGGCTCGTCCTAAATAGCGGAACCTGAAGTTCTTGCCTTTTGGTGAAGGGAACTGGCTTCGCTCATCAACACGGGAACGCAGGTAATCGACGATGCGATTATAGCAATCCATACCCGATGCGGCCTTACATTGTGCTACGAACTGCGTGTCACGATACTGGAACTTGCCTGTACCGGGAACCAGCAGCACGCGCTTGAAATCAAGTTCGCCTTCATACCAGCCAGGAAGTTCCTCGTTCAGACGAACGATGGCAGGCGATGCGCTCTTCTCCCGGATGGTATCCGAAGCACTACGCACAGCCTTTTTCTCCTTGAAGTCCTGCATCGTAGCTGCCTCCGTCTTGATAATGATAAAATAAACACGGGGACGTATCTTATAACGCTTGGGATAATATACATCACTGGCTACATAGTCACGGATGTCTGCCTCCAGATCAGGATCCATGCCAATTTCGGGAATCCCAGCCAGGTATGCAATAGCGTCGTCAACATTAGTCACTAATGTCTCACTGTCAAAATAACGTAAGTATAAATTCATTTGATTCGTTGTTTTCCTAAGAATGAATAAGGAGAGCGGAAAACGGGACTCGGACCCGCGACCCCAACCTTGGCAAGGTTGTGCTCTACCAACTGAGCTATTTCCGCCTTTAAATGAAAAAAAGAGGTGAAGAGGAGGAGACTCGAACTCCCACGTCGCAATTGACACTACCCCCTCAAAGTAGCGCGTCTACCAATTCCGCCA
>CAJOQT010000010.1 GCA_905236875.1 uncultured Prevotella sp.
ACGCCCCTCCTTTCTTGCCACTACTAAACCACCAATAATACAAGCCAGCAAGAACAGCGAGATGAACTCGAAGGGGAGCACATACTCATACTTGCCGGAACCTACAAGAGCCTTACCGATAGCCTCCATCGGCACCTCCACGTTGGAAGGAGTTAGCGTATAGAAGCCTGTCTTCAGCACAATGAGACTCACTACCACCAAACCGACTATGGCAGCCAAGACACCACGAATGACACGACTGGTCTTGAACTTCTCCTCCAGTCCCTGCAGTGTACGTTTGCTGACCAGTTGTATGGCAAAGACGTAAATCATTGTCACACCACCGGCATAGACGGCAATCTGTGCAGCTCCCAGGAATGTATAGTCGAGCAGGAAATAGATGCCTGCCACTCCAAACAGCACGAACAACAT
Organism: uncultured Prevotella sp.; assembly: GCA_905236875.1. Classification (GTDB taxonomy): domain Bacteria; phylum Bacteroidota; class Bacteroidia; order Bacteroidales; family Bacteroidaceae; genus Prevotella. Next base: position 412 of record CAJOQT010000010.1, read on the forward strand.
GAATGTTGCAGCGCGCATGATTCGCGTCGTTGTCACGCACAGCAGAGCCGAACCAATGATAACGACAGCGAAAATAACAAACATTACTGTATTACCCATAAGTCTATTTCTTCTTTGTATTAAACGTACCGACTTCCCACTCGGCACCACCGTCAAGGATGTTGGGCAGCGAGCCGCCCTGATAAACCTCCTTGTCCAGATGCAGCACAAGTTTTGAACGGTCAAAGACCGCATTCTCGAAATCGTTGGTAAACTCGATGGCATCAAAGTTGCAGGCATTGGTGCAGAGCTGGCAGAACATGCAGTCGCCCAAGTCATACAGATAGTCATCAAGTACTTTTTTCTTCTTACCCGTCTCAGGATCCTCAGCCATGTGGCTGACAATCTTGATGGTTCCGTTGGGACAGGACTTCTCACACAGCGTACAAGCCGTACACTTGTAACTGCCATCCTCATTGCGTTTGAACACCAGACGGCCACGATGGCGCTTTGCCACATGGAGCGTTGTCTTGCGATTCTCCGGGTACTGTTCTGTTGACTTATTGGTGAAGAAGTCCTTAAAGTACTCCTTCCAGGTAATCTTCATACCCGTCGCCAATGTCTTCAGACCGTGCCCGACTTCTCCGAAATATGTTTTGTTATCTTCCATATCTTTTCTAGTTTTTTAGGATATCCTAGGATTGCCTAGGAACACCTATTTAATATATAAGCCTAAGGCCACCACGACGGTCATCAGCACGAGGTTGATGAGCCCAAGCGGCATGAGGTATTTCCATTCGAGCTTCAGAATCTGGTCGATACGCAGACGAGGGAAGGTCCACTTGACCCACATGAGAATCCAAACCAGCAGGAAAGCCTTACCCATGAACCAAACGATGCCAGGGATGTAGTCCATCACTGTGTCGAAAGCCTCTATACCTATATTAACAGGAGCCCAGCCACCCAGGAACACCGTTGCGGCAATACCTGAGATGATGAACAAATTGAGGAACTCAGCGAGATAGAAGAAGCCGAAGCCCATACCACTATACTCCGTATGATGGCCAGCTGTCAGCTCACTCTCGGCCTCCGCCATATCGAACGGGCCACGATTTGCTTCAGCATTTCCTGCAACCAGGAACACGAGGAAAGCGATGATGGCTGGAATGTGACCCTGAAAGATAAGCCACTTCCAAGGACCCGTTTGTGTCTCAACGATACCACTGACTTGCATGGTGCCCGTCAGAATAACAGCGGTAATCAGACAGAGACAGAGTGACATCTCGTAAGAAATCATCTGCACGGCACTACGCATAGCAGAAACCACAGAATATTTATTGTTACTTCCCCAACCAGCGAGGAAGATACCCACCACGCCAATCGAAGAGATGGCAGTGAGCAGGAACACACCCACATTGAAATCAAGGATGGTGGCACCATTGTTCCAAGGAAGGAAACAGAAGGCACCAACGGAACCGAAGATAACCAGCAACGGGGCAACAATAAACAAGAACTTATCAGCTCGATCAATGAAGAATATCTCCTTGATCAGCATCTTGAAGACATCGGCAAACACCTGAAGCACTCCCCAGTAACCTACTCGCATCGGGCCAAGACGGCACTGGAAGTAGGCACAAACCTTACGTTCCATGAATATCAATGCGCAGGCAATCAGGGCATACCCCAGCAGGACGCCGACTCCGACAAGGATGCACTCAATCAATATCGACAGGAAATCTCCCAAGCCCAATGTATCTCTCAAGAGAGCGTCGAACCATTGTGTTATAATAGAAAAATCAAACATGTTACGAATTTTCGATTTACTTATATATAAACGTCATCTGTCAATATCAGGAATTACAAAGTCAATAGCGGCACCTGTAGCCACAAGGTCGGCAATCTTCTGACCGCGCAGCATCGGGTCGAGTGCTCCTGTAAGGGAGAGACCCATCGGGCGCATCTTCAGGCGATACGGACTCTTGTCACCACGTGAGTCGAGATAGACACCAAACTCACCGCTGGCACCCTCGACAGAGAAGTACCACTGTCCCTCGGGCACCTTGATGATGGGCTTCTGCTTCACATAGAAGTCACCGGCAGGAATGTTGTCGATAAGTTGTTCGATGATGTGCAGACTCTGGTACATCTCATTGATGTGGCAGGTGTAACGATCCATCGTGTCACAGCCCTCCATCGTAATCTGCTCCCACTCCACCTTATCGTACATGTCGTACGGATGGTTCTTGCGCACGTCGTTCCTCCAGCCCGAAGCACGTCCGGCAGGACCTGTGACGGCATACGAGATACAGTCTTCCTTCGACATGGGACCAACCTTCTCGAAACGCTTATGGGTGATGATGTTGTCGCCGAACACATCAACATACTCCTGGATGATAGGCTTCATATAGGCCACGAGCTTCTTCACGTTGCTGACGAAGTTCGGGTCAATGTCGTCCTGCAGGCCACCTATTCTGTAATAGTTCTGAATCAGTCGGCCACCAGTGGTCTCTTCCATCACGTTGAGCACATGCTCACGGTCACGCATACTGTAGAGGAATGCCGTAAGAGCACCCATGTCCTGGGCGCAGCATCCTACGTAGAGCAGATGGGAGTCGATACGCTGCAGCTCGTCCATGATGGTACGGATGTACTTGATACGATCCGTCAGCTCTACGCCCAAGCCTTCCTCGATGACACCCACGAGAGCGTGACGGTGCATCATGGCACTCAGATAGTTAAGACGATCGGTCAAAGCCAGCGTCTGCGGATAGGTCATCGTCTCGCACATCTTCTCGATGCCACGATGAATATATCCCAAATGCGGATATACGCGCTTCACGGTTTCTCCGTCAAGCACCGTCTGCAAGCGGAGCACACCGTGGGTTGACGGGTGCTGCGGACCAATGTTGATGACATATTCATCAGACCCGAACAGCTTGTTCTGCTTCGACTGAAGGTTGCCATCCTTGTCAAGATAATACTCCAAGCCATAGTCAGGCTCTACGTCGTCCTCCAGCGTATATTCGTCGTTGAACTTCCAGTCCTTGCGGAACGGGAAGCCCTTGAAGTCACTGCGCAGGAACAGGCGGCGCATGTCAGGATGACCCAGGAACACGATGCCGTAGAAGTCATACACCTCACGCTCCAACAGGTCGGCCACACGCCAGATGTTGCTTACTGTCGGTATATAGGGAATCTGTTGACCGTCGGTCTCGCCAGTACCGTTGGAAGCAATGCCGTCACCGCATAGCTGCGTCTTGGCCAGCATCTTCACGCTGCAACGCTCGTGCGTCTCGCTGTTCTCAAGTATGTATATACAACCGAGGTTACTACTCCCCTCGCCCTTTGGAGAGGGGTCGGGGGTGAGGCTAAAATCTTCTCCGACGATGGTTACGAGATAGTCAAAGCCTTTCTGCTCTTTCAAGTTCTGCATTTCCTTAGCGAACTTGTCAAACTCAAATGATAAGAACTCTAATTTCATGCCTTTGCCTCCTCTACTTTA
>CAJOQT010000011.1 GCA_905236875.1 uncultured Prevotella sp.
CATCCTGGGCGGTGCCATCCTGAAGGCTCCCACGAAGAAGATTCCTTACTTCGACTTCGAGGTTCCCACAGAGCTTGAGGGCGTAGCAACTAACATCCTCGATCCTCGCGATACCTACGCTGATCCCGCTGAGTGGAACAAGAAGGCTGAGGATCTCGCTGGCCGCTTCATCAAGAACTTCAAGAAGTACGAGGGCAACGAGGCCGGTAAGGCTCTGGTCGCTGCAGGCCCAAAGTTGTAAAACAAGGCCGAAAGCAACGAGCATCTCCTTGATGGTCGCTGCAGGTCCGAAATTGTAATTTATAAGTGTGCTGTGCGGTTTCCCCGCACGGGTTTCTCGCACGAATATTACCCCATAAAATAGGTCGTACCAATCGGTGCGACCTATTTTTTTTCCCTTTTTTTCGTCGTTATTCCTTTTTCTTTTCGTTCTCTTTCCGTTTTCGTTGTTCTTCAATAGCTATCTGGTAGTTATTGATGACGGCACCAGTAACAAGGTTCAGCAATAGGAAGGCTGCAAGACAGAACCAGCTGACGTGATAGGTCGTGATGACGGCAGGACTGGTTTGTAATAGTCCGTATTCGTATGCTGTAATGTGGTTATAGCGTAAGTCTGTCCAGTCTTCGCCCGTCAATTCACGGAAGAGCGTGAATACTGCCTCACCGAGTGTTCCGAAGGGGTCTGGAGAGTTGGTTGGAGCCGGTGGTGCCACCTCCAGGAATTTCTCGTAGTTTGCCTTTGCTTCGCCTGTCAGGTTGTCCGGGTTGGGCAGCTTGAACATCGCCACTCCTGCTATGGCATACAGATAGACAAAGATAAGGAAGAGTATAAGGTTGTAGAACATGGCTGTTATCGACTTGACGAGTACGGTCATGATGAGTTTTATTTCCTTGGCGGCACGCAGCAGTCGTAGTACACGGAACACACGCAGGACTCGCAGCGCCATCATGGCTGATGCATTGGAAACGAATGATTCGGGTATATAGCCTATGAGAACGAGTGAAAGGTCAAAGATATTCCATCCGTCACAAAAGAAGCTCTTGACACTGTCGGCAGCAATGAAGCGGACAATGATCTCGAAGGTAAAGATGCCAAGAATAATGGTCTGGACAAGTTTGACGGTCGGGTCGTCTGTATAGGTTTCTACACCAATCAAAACAGAATTGACGATAATGACTCCCATAATGGCAAATTCGAACCATCTGTTGGTTGCGAGTGCCTTGCATTGTTGTTTCAATGGATTCATAATTATAGTTTTTTCCGTGCAAAGGTAGGGATAAAAACTGAAACATGAAAGAAAATGCCCCAAAAGACTTGTAAATAATAAAAAAATAACTACATTTGCAGCGAAAATCGTAGAACTAATTAAAAACTATAATCTTAGGTTATGAGAAAGTGGTTATTTTTGATGACTCTGGTGTTGGGCTTCGTGCTTGCTGACACCGCATCGGCACAGGTACCGTCCATTCCTCGCCGGAATCAGGGTACAACGTCAACAACCTCTAATCATGAGGTGGCCTGGGGAACACAGTATGACTGGCTCTCCACACGCTATGCGACTTACAATGACATCCGTAACTATGACAAGGGGCAGATCCGCGTGCTCAAGAACTCCATTTATGCCCGTCACGGACGTAAGTTCAAGGACAAGCAGCTGCGTTCCTACTTCAGCTCACAGTCATGGTACAAGCCACGCTACGACGAGGTGCCTGCAAAGTACTTCAACAAATACGAGAATGCAAATATCGCTTTTCTGAAGAAATACGAATAAGATAAACAAACTTACTAAACAAACTCTTAAAAATGATGAACGATTTACTAAGACAAACCAAGCGTACTACCGCTTGGAAAAGAATGTGCGGCGCAATGGCACTGATGCTGTGCGCCATGACTGCATCGGCCATCGACATCCACGTGGCTAAGACAGGTAACGACAGTAACGCTGGCTCGGAGGAGGCTCCGCTGCTCACCATCCACAAGGCTGTGGAGCTGGTGCAACCCGGTGATCGCATCCTTATCCATGAGGGAAAATACGTCATCAGTGAGCGTATTAAGATTCCTGCACTGAACACCACGCCTGATTTGCGGTGTGAGATGCGTGCGTGGCCCGACGATGCTGTCGGCAAGGTGATTATCGACGGTTCCGATATGCACCACACCACAGAGTCTGCCTTCAAGATGGGACGTTGCATCTACGTCAACCATCTGGCCAACTACTGGACTTTCTACGGCCTTACGCTGCAGAATGCCGAGGACAACGGTATGAAGGTGGAGGGTTCCTACAACATCATCGAGCGCTGCGTGTTCCGTTGGAACAACGACACTGGTCTGCAGATTGGTATGTTCAAGGACTTCAAGATTGAAGAAACCAAGTCGTTCCCCATCAGCGGAACGCCGGAGTTCAATCCCGGATATACCTACTGCCGTTACAACAAGGTCATCAACTGCGACTCCTACGAGAACTACGACAGTCGTAGCTATAATGGCAGCGACGACGGTGGCGATGCCGACGGTTTCGCCTGTAAGCTCTTCCCCGGCCCTGGCACAGAGTTCCACGGATGTCGTGCCTGGACCAACAGCGACGACAACTGGGACCTCTATATGGTCTATCATCCTGTAGTCATTGACCACTGCTGGGCATGGCATGCCGGTTATACCAAGGACGGTCAGGAAGGTAAGAACGGCAACGGCTTCAAGCTGGGTGGCGGCGGTTCTGCTGGCGGCGCAGCCTTCGACCAGTCGGTGGGTGCCCATGTGGTTACCAACTGCGTAGCCTTTAACAACCTGCACAAGGGCTTCGACCAGAACAACGCCTACGAGGGTATGTACATCTTCAACTGTGTGGCTTGGGGCAATGAGTACAACTATCGCTTCCCCACAGAGTTTAAGTATGGTTTTATGGATATCCACAACTGCGTAGGATGGGGCGCTACTGCCGAGAAGAGCGGTCGTCATGTAGGCAACCACGAGTTCCTGTCGCCCGACAAGGATGGCTATCAGGACCCGACAGCAGGTACGACCTACAACTCTTGGACGACCATCGACGGCTGCAGTCCCATCAAGGAAAGCTATAAGCCAAGTGGTGGCGACTATACACCGGAGACTCAGGACCACAGTGGCGAGTTCCTGTCACTGAGCGTTGCCGACTTCATGGCTGACCGCGAGCCTGACGGCTCACTGCCCGACAACAACTTCGCACGTCTGAAGCCGGGCAGCATCTTCAAGGATATGGGTATGCCGGTCATCGGCTTCACGCCAGTACGTAAGATGACCGAGGCACAATGTGCCGCTGCCGGTCTGGAGTATATCACGGCCGACGACCTCTATATCCCCTACAATGATGAAGCACCCGATTTCGGTGCCTACGAGTTGGATGGTGTACCTGCACCTTTCATCATTCCTGAGAAGATTGAGTTGACCTGTAAGACAGCCAACTCCTTGCAGGAGGTCACCACAGGCGATCCTATTGTTGACATCGTCTATGAGTGGACCGATGCAGGCACCAGTGCTGTGGTTGAGGACCTGGCCGAGGGTCTGACCTATAACGTGAGTGGCAAGACGCTGACCATCAGCGGCACGCCGCAGTCCAGCTGTACCTTCAAGATTACTGTATCGGGCGATGCTGCTGCAGGTGTCAAGCCTGTCAGCACCACAGGTATCATTACCTTGGTCACCCCATTCAAGGTACTCACTGGCGACTGGTATCACTTCCAGGATGCATGGGACGCACTGCCCGCAGACCTGCAGGGTGTTCTTGAACTCATCCCAGGCAGCGAAAACACGACCTTCTACGACCCGGAAAAGACAGAGTCGGATGGCAGTGTACCCAGCGGTTGCACCATAGGTGGTATCGATATGGGTAAGAACAACGGTGGTATCCGCTGGAACCTGGACAATGGTGTCCTGCAGCTGAAGGTCAACCTGCACTTCACGGGTGACCGTACCTTTAAGATTCAGTGGAAGTTGGATGACGGTACGACCGGCTCGTTCACAACCTCTAAGATGAAGAAGACCACCCTGCTTGAGTGGGATCTGATAGCACAGGCAGGCATCAGCGAGGACGTAGCCAAGAAGATTCGTACCATTGAGCTGCTGAACACCAGCGGTGGTGGTGGAGCACGTGTCTATGACATGTACGTCCGTGTGCCCGACAACGGTACGACAAGCATAGGACAACGGACAACTGTCAACGGACAACAGGCCAAGCCTCGTAAGTACATGGTTGACGGTCAGCTCGTCATCGAGGTGAACGGCATCCGTTACGATGCTGTAGGCCGCCGGCTGAGGTAATCAACATTTTATATGAAGATGTCCAAAGGCATTATTCTCATCCTTTTAGCATCCGCCCTCACAGCTTGTGGGGGCGGACGTTCTGGTGGTAACGGTGAACAGGCCGACTCCACAGAATTGTCAATTGTCAGTTCTCAATTGTCACCTCTTCCCGACACCAGCTATGCTTCTGTCGAAGCCGTGAAGTACGTGGTTGAGGATGCTGACTCTGTAGCTGCTCCGCTGAAGGACTTCGACGACCGCTACCAGCAGGCCAACGGCATCTTCGTCTTCCGCAAGAACCTGCTGCGTAATGCTGACTTTGGCGGCACCGTCAAGGGGACACCTGACACCATCGAGGTGGCGTGGGCCTTCGAGACGGCCTACGATACCACACATACCAAGTTTGGCATGTGGGGTGGGGGATCTGGGTGGACCGGTCAGCCGCTCTATGTCAACTGGACCGACGAGCAACTGGCCGCCTTCAGGCAGTCGTCGCCAGGACTCACCGCCGACTTCGGACGTGAGGAGATTATCGTTGGCTCGCTGTGTGGCAAAGGCTACTTCATCAACTACCAGACGGGTAAGGCGTCGCGTGAGCCGCTCGACCTGGGTAATGTGGTGAAGGGCACCGTATCACTCGATCCAGAGTACTATAACCTCTACGTCGGACAGGGTGTGCCTCGCAAGCCAGGACCTTTCGGCTGTCAGGTGTTCGACCTGCTGAAGCATGAGCGCACCTTCTTCTTTGGACCCGATTCCAAAGCATGGCGCGGCTGGAACGCCTTCGACTCCAACTCTATCGTGGCAGGCGGCTATCTGTTCTGGGCAGGCGAGAACGGCAGCTTGTATAAGTACGAGCGTAGCCAGGGCATGCTACGTCGCGTCAGCGTGCTGCGCTACAGGGTCAACGGCGTGGCGCCAGGCATCGAGTCCAGCCTTTGTGTCTATCGTAACTACGGCTTCTTCTCCGACAACCGTGGAAACGTCCTGGGCGTCAACCTCAACACCATGCATCCCGTGTGGTACTATGACAACCACGACGATTCCGACGGCACGATGGTCTGTCGTGAGGAGAACGGCACACCTTATCTATATACCGCCTGTGAGGTGGATAAGCAGGGAGATCGCGGTTTCAGTCATTTCGTCAAGTTGAATGCATTGAACGGCGAACTCGTGTGGGAACAGAAGATTGCCTGTGAGCGTCTCGACCTGCCAGGCAAGACACTCGATGGAGGTATGTATGCCAGTCCGTTGTTAGGTCGTGGCGATTGTGAAGACATACTGTTTGCACATGTCTGTCGCAACGGAGCGACGAAAACCGTAGGTGAGCTGACCGCTTTCAGCACGAAGGACGGACGCATCCTTTATACTGTACCTTACGGACAGTTTGCCTGGTCTTCGCCCATTGCCTTCTACAATGAGAAGAACGAGATGTTCGTCTTTACGGGCGATGCCTCTGGCATCCTGCGTGTCATTCGTGGCAAGACGGGAGAGGTCGTCTGCCAGAAGACCATCGGCACCAATTTCGAATCGTCACCCATCGCTATCGGCAATACTGCCGTCGTCGGCTGTCGTGGCAAGATGATCTACAAGTTCATCATCAAGTAGTTTTCTCCTGTTCTTATAGGCGTACCATATTGTATATAGCTCTCTGCCGACGAAGTTACGTTTCACTGTCAACGAGCCACCGGCTCACTGTCAACGAGGCACCGGCTCACTGTCAACGAGCCGTAGGCTCACCACTCATGAGCCGTAGGCTCATTTCTTCTATCATTCTTTTCGATAGTTTGGAGCCTCTGTAACCGTAACCATTTTGCTTGTCTTTTGATTCAGCGTATCATTTGTCCTGTCCCTGCGATTCAGATTCACGGCGGTGGCGGCTGGTGGTAACACTTTTCTAATTGCTTAAATATTAGTTAGCTAATCAAGTTGCAGCCTTTATCATAGGTTACTCTTAACTCTGCTGTTACAAAACAAGTTGTTTTGTCATCCAAAAGTTATACTTTACTTGAACAAAAGCATAGGTTTTGCGACACAAAACAAGTTGTTTTGTTAGTTCAAGCCGCCTTCCTACG
>CAJOQT010000012.1 GCA_905236875.1 uncultured Prevotella sp.
TCAAGCCGCCTTCCTACGATTCTGAATGTAGCGCCTTGGTTCTGCCGCCTGCTATCATAGCCCATCATAAAGTGTGTACTTGGACGATCCAAGGGATGTCAGATCATTGTGAAGTGCAGTTGCACCAATTGTTAAAATTTGAATTTCTATGTAATCTTTTGGTAGTTTGGAATCTTCTTCGTAACTTTGCAACTTTAAAAATTCAAGTTTTTTATGATACAATCAATGACAGGCTACGGCAAGTCGGTGGTAGCCTACAAGGACAAGAAGATCAATATTGAGGTGAAGTCGCTAAACTCCAAGCAGCTGGATCTCTCCACGCGTGTTGCCCCCATCTACAGGGAGAAGGAGATGGAGGTGCGACAGTTGACAAGTGAGGCCCTGCTGCGTGGCAAGGTGGATCTGGCCATCTGGATAGAGAAGGATGCCGCTGTGGATGCGACACCCGTCAATGGTGCACTGATGGAGAACTACTACCGTCAGCTGAAAGAGATAGCTGAACGCGTAGGTATTCCTGAGCCACAGGACTGGTTCTGTACCCTGACCCGCATGCCGGATGTGCTAACCAAGACAGAGTGTGAGGTGCTGGAGGATGAGGAATGGGCTGTGGTACGAGAGGGTGTGCGTCAGGCACTGGCCGCACTGGTGGACTTCCGCAAGCAGGAAGGGGCAGCCCTCGAAGCGAAGTTTGCGGAGAAGGTGGATAACATCGAACAGCTGCTACACGACATCGAGCCGTGGGAGAAGCTGCGTGTGGAACGTATCCGTAGCCGTATCATCGATGGACTGAAGCAGATTCCTGAGGCAGACTACGACAAGAACCGTCTGGAGCAGGAGCTGATCTACTATATTGAGAAGCTGGACATCAGCGAGGAGAAGCAGCGACTGGCGAACCACCTGCGCTACTTCCGCGAGACGATGGCAGAGCCTGCTGGCGGTCAGGGAAAGAAATTAGGGTTCATCGCCCAGGAGATGGGACGTGAGATCAACACCACCGGTTCGAAGAGCAACCTCGCCGAGATGCAGAACATCGTGGTGAAGATGAAGGACGAGCTGGAGCAGATCAAGGAACAGGTGCTTAATGCGCTGTAAGAACCTAACGGAAAGAAATTCTGGTTTTGAATGGAAAGAAATTCTTGCGTCCCGTTGGTAGCAAGCGGCAAAGCCGAGCGACCAGAAATTAATCAGAAATTTTTTATGACTGAAAGAAATTGCCAGAAATTATCCAGAAATTTTTTATGACTGAAAGAAATTATCAGAAATTAATCAGAAATTTTTATGACTGAAAGAAATTATCCAGAAATTAATCAGAAATTTTTTATGACTGAAAGAAATTATCCAGAAATTAATCAGAAATTTTTTATGACTGAAAGAAATTGCCAGAAATTATCCAGAAATTTTTTATGACTGAAAGAAATTGCCAGAAATTATCCAGAAATTTTTTATGACTGAAAGAAATTACCAGAAATTAATCAGAAATTTTTTATGACTGAAAGAAATTATCCAGAAATTAATCAGTAATTTTTTATGACTGAAAGAAATTGTCAGAAATTAATCAGAGATTTTAAATAATGACGAAGCAAGAATATAAGGATATATACGATTTCGTCGGTGCAGCGATGGAGGTACATGCTACACTTGGTCGTGGAATGGCTGAAGCCATTTATCAGGAAGCCGTTGCCTTAGAACTTGCTGATCGAGGGATGACTTTCGAACGGGAGAAAATCTTGCCTGTGTATTATAAAGGAGTAAAACTTGAGAAAACATACATAGCCGACTTTTATTACAATGGTATCGTCATTGAAATGAAATCTGTAGAAGAACTTAATTCTGACCACAGGTCACAACTCTTCAACTATATGCGTATCACGCATTCATCCAGAGGCATACTTCTTAACTTCGGTGAGTCCAGTTTAAGAGCAGAACGCTACCTCTATCTGCCAGAAGAAGACGATTTCGTTTTGTTGTCCAATAAGAATTACAAATCTTTTATTTCTGACCTCTAATATAAATTTCTGAATAATTTCTGGCAATTTCTTTCTAACAGACTTGCATTTCTTTCTAAACAAAAAGACAAAAGACAAAATATGAATAAAGGAAAATTACTGATCGTGAGTGCGCCGAGTGGCAGTGGGAAGAGCACCATTGTGCAGTGGCTGATGAAGGAGCATCCGGAGCTGAGGCTGTACTTCTCTGTGTCGTGTACCTCAAGGGCACCGAGGGGAACGGAGCAGAATGGCGTGGAGTATTTCTTTCTGACGGAAGAGGAATTCCGGGAGAAGATTGCCAATGACGAGTTCCTGGAGTATGAGGAGGTATATGCCGGCCGCTTCTATGGCACGCTGAAGGCACAGGTGGAACGACAGCTGGAGGACGGGCAGAACGTGGTGTTCGACGTCGATGTGAAAGGCGGCGTGAACATCAAGCAGTTCTATGGCGAACGGGCATTGAGCCTGTTTATCCAGCCCCCGTCGGTGGAGGAGCTGCGCCGCAGGCTGGAAGGTCGTGGCACGGACACCCCAGAGGCCATTGAAAGCCGTTTGGCGAAAGCGGAATATGAACTGACATTTGCTCCGCAGTTTGACAAGGTGGTCGTCAATGACGACCTGGAGACAGCGAAGCAGGAAACGCTAAAAGTGGTCAGGGAATTTTTAATGCAAAATGCATAATTACTAAAGAAGCTTTAGAAACGTGAAAGTTGGAATCTTCGGAGGGTCGTTCAATCCTGTACATGTGGGGCATGTTGCCCTGGCCAAGGCAATGCTGGCGTATTGCGGGTTGGACGAGGTGTGGCTGATGGTGTCGCCACAGAACCCGCTGAAGCAACAGACAGACCTGCTGGACGACCGTCTGCGTTTTGAGATGGCACAGCTGGCGGTCAGGGACGTGGAGGGCGTGGTGGCCAGCGACTATGAGTTCCAGCTGCCCAAGCCGTCCTATACGTGGCATACGCTGCAACAGCTGAGTCAGGACTATCCGGATACGACTTTCACGCTGCTGATAGGCGGCGACAACTGGCAGCGCTTCGAACGCTGGTATCATTGGAAGGATATATTGAGAAACTACCGGGTGGTGGTGTATCCCAGAAGCGAAGTGATGGGGGGAGGCCCTTTTCCTCTTATCGACGTTTCCAGCACGGACATTCGCTACCGTATCCGTCAGGGACAGTCAATCTCTGGGCTGGTGCCAGAGGCAGTAGAACAGTTTATTAAGGAACGAGGATTATACAGATGAAAGAAGAGCCCCTCTCTAACTCCCCCTGTTTAGGGGGAGAACAAAAGCTCCCTCCTTATGGAGAGGGTGGGGGGAGGCCTCCCCTCCTTTTGGAGGGGTTGGGGAAGGCTGTTGGGGCTGTCTTTCTCCCCATACGGCAGAATCTGGTGTTCTTCGTCTGTATGTTTGTACTGGGCTATCTGTGTACACAGTTGGAGGTGACGCTCCACTTGGCTGGTGCCAAGCCTTACGAGCTGTCGGCCATCGAGCTGTTTGTTGACCTGTATATCGTCTGCCTCCTCTTGATGCTTATTCCCAAGAAGGTACGTCGCTGGGTGAGTTTGGCGCTGGGCGTAGTGCTCTGCCTCATCGCACTGGTCGATATGTTCTGTTATGTGCGCTTCGAATCGACGCTGACCCCTACGATGCTGATGCTGGCCCAGGAGACTGACGGCCGCGAGACCAGTGAGTTCTTCCGTTCCTACGTAGGCTGGAACCTGCTGACTACGAAAGTAGGGTGGGTCGTGCTGATAGGGGTAGTTTTTATGGTATGGGGCTTATGGGGCTCATGGGGCAAATGGGGCAAATGGGAGCCCACCCCGGCCCTCCCGAAGGGAGGGAGAAGAGGGGGGAGGCTTCTGGGTTTACTTATCATCCCCCTGCTGGTCTATGGCATCGTGGTGACTTGGCAGAACAAGCAGGCGATGACCCGACTGTTTAGCTACGACACGATAGGTCAGGTGGAGCATGACCTGACACGCCGCGATGCTGCCAATCTGTATCTGCCCGTCTATCGGCTGGCGTTCAGCATCTATGCCAATCATCTGGCAGGAAAGCAAATCAAACAGCTGGCCATCGCACGCGAACATATTTATATAGATAGCTGTGACTTCAGAACGCCGACCATCGTACTCATCATTGGTGAGAGTTACAACAAATACCACTCACAGCTGTACGGCTACGACAAAGCGACGTCACCCCGTCAGCTGCAGTGGTCACAGGACAGCTCGCTGGTAGTGTTCGACGATGTCGTGGCCTGCTGGAACCTGACCAGCTTTGCCTTCAAGCATTTCTTGTCGTTGCATGCCATCGGCGACAAGGGTGACTGGTGTGACGCGCCGCTGTTTCCGGAGGTGTTCCGTAAGGCTGGCTACAGGGTGACGTTCCTCACCAACCAGTTTATGTCGAAGGCCAGCGAGAAGGTGTATGACTTCAGCGGTGGGGTGTTCCTCAACAACCCGGAGGTGAGTGCCCAGTTGTTTGACGAGCGGAATGACAGGCTATTCAGGTATGATGAAGGGTTACTAAGCCTCTCCTTTCCTCTTCCGAAAGAAGGGAGAGACGGGAGCGCCAAAAGCCCCCTCCTTCCGGAGGGGGTTGGGGCGAGGCTCCTTATCTACCACCTGATGGGTCAGCATGTGGATTATGTCGCCCGTTTCCCCAAGGAGCGGAGAAAATTCACCACAGCCGACTACGACCGTCCTGACCTGAACCGCGAACAGCTGACATGTCTGGCGAACTACGACAATGCCACAGCCTATAACGACTCCGTGGTAGATGCCATCATCAAACGTTACGAACAAGAGGATGCGGTGGTCATCTATATGCCTGATCACGGCGAGGAGTGCTTCAATCCGCCGATGAAGTTCCACGGGCGGCTGCACTCGGCAAGGATTGACCGTCGTCTGGCACGTGAAGAGTTTGAGATACCTTTCTGGATCTGGTGCTCGCCCATGAACCGCGATCGGCATCCGGAAACATACGCGGCAATGAAGGCCGCCCGCCACCGTCCCTTCATGACGGACAACCTGCCCCATCTGTTGCTGGGACTGGCAGGAATCTCTACCAAGGACTATCGGGCGGACTACGACCTGCTGTCTCCTGACTACAATAGTCAGCGCCCGAGGATGCTGAAGAACCAGGTGGACTATAATCAGTTGAAGAATGAAAGAATGAAGAAATGAAAAATGATGAATTGTGCATTAGATAGAAGGGAATGTACGGCACTACGCGGTATAGCCATGCTTGGCATCATGCTGCATAACTACTGTCATTGGCTGCGCTTCGCCGTCAAGGAGAACGAGTTTCGGTTCTCGGAAATCAACAACGACAGGCTCCTTGACGTGCTGGCACATCCGGACTGGAACCTGCCGATACACCTGTTGTCGTACTTCGGACACTATGGCGTGCCTGTCTTCCTCTTCCTCAGTGGCTTCGGACTGGTGATGAAGTATGAAGCCTCCCCCTCCCTTCGGAGGGAGAGCCT
This sequence comes from uncultured Prevotella sp., assembly GCA_905236875.1. Classification (GTDB taxonomy): domain Bacteria; phylum Bacteroidota; class Bacteroidia; order Bacteroidales; family Bacteroidaceae; genus Prevotella. Next base: position 5,480 of record CAJOQT010000012.1, read on the forward strand.
CCCCCAACCCCCTCCGAAGGGAGGAGGAGACTGGAGCACCAAAAGCCCCCTCTTTTTGGTGGGGGGAAGCTTCCTCAAGCTTTTCCGCATGATGATTATCGGCTTTGTGCTGTTCGTCGTTGTCGATAACCTGACACCTGGTCCTCATCGCTATGCGCTGCTCGATGTGGTGACGCAACTGCTGATGGTCAATAACCTGATGCCTACGCCAGACAAGGTCATCTGGCCTGGCCCGTTCTGGTTCTTTGGACTGATGATGCAGCTGTACATCATCTATCATCTGCTGTTTTCCAGACTGCGGAACTGGAGGGTGGTAGTAGCTATGATCGTCATCTGCTGGCTCGTCCAGATGCCATTCCTTGGAAGCGGAGACGGTGAAATGCTTAACTACCTGCGATACAACTTCATCAGTGGCATGCTGCCTTTCGGCATAGGAATACTCGTGGGAAGAATCAGCCCACATATCAGGATTGAGAAAGTTCAAGCGTGGCACTGGATTCTCCTGCTTGTCGGGGGTTGTCTGTTGACCGTTGCCTGTTGTCTGGTATCTGCCCACACCTGGCTCTGGTCTGCCGTTGGTGTGGTGCTTACTGCCATAGCCTTCATCAAACTGATGCCACAGCGTGTCATCGGCTGGCTGGCTTGGACGGGCGGCATCTCGGCGGCTATGTTTGTGACCCATGCCACCCTGCGAAAGATATTCATCCCCATCTCACACCGTGGTGATGTCTATACGGGCCTGCTGCTCTATGTGGTGGCGACATTTGTCGTGTCATGGATACTGATGGGAAGAATAAAAAATGAAAGAATGAAAAAAGATGAAGCCGATAAACATACACGATTTGAGCCGTTACAGAAGTGAGCTGATGGGTGTCTCAATGCTCGTCATCATGCTGTTTCATGTGGGTGGCATGCGCCACGACACCATCTGGTACTGCATGAGTCGCTGCGGTAACGTGGGAGTGGATATGTTTCTCTTCCTGAGTGGTATCGGGCTATGGTATTCTACCTCCACCCACCCCAGGCTATCCCACTTCTACCAACGTCGCCTGCTTCGCATCTATCCCACCTGGCTGCTGCTGTCGAGCCTTTATTATGTGCCTTTGTGTATCGAGGGGAAGCTCACCGTATGGCAGACCATCGGCAACATCCTGATAGGCTGGCGCTTGTGGAGTGGATTTGTCGATGAGTTCTGGTTTATCCCCATGATCCTCGTCTTCTATCTCGTGGCACCATTCTATATGATGCTGATTCGCAGACAGACCAGCTGGCGCTGGCTGCCAGTGGCGGCGATGATGCTGTGTGTGCTGATACAATACTGGAAGCCGTTGAACGGTGCCGTTGGACATCTGGAAATCCTGTTCAGCCGTGTGCCCATCTTCCTGTTGGGCATCAATGCCGGACAGTGGGTGAAGGAGGAACGGGAGCTGCCGTCGGATGCCATCTGGATGATTCTGCTGCTTTTCCTGTTGAGCTTCGGCGTGTGTATCAACTTCGAGAACGGCCTGCGAGGACGCTTTCCGCTGTTCCTGGAGCGTATGGTCTATATTCCGCTGAGCATCTCCCTGCTGCTGTTGCTTTGCAAGCTCTTCAACCACACCCATCGTCGTGTGCTGACCGTGCTGGGCTTCGTGGGGACGATCAGTCTGGAACTCTATCTTGTCCATGTCAACTTCGTACTGAAATACCTACGGCCATACGACCTCGGCTACTGGCTCACCATGCTGCTCATGACAGCCATCGCCATTGTCATGGCCTGGATGGTTCACCGACTCATGAAACTCATACAATGGAAACAGGAAAACAAATGAAACGACAGCTTACGCTCTTCGACTTCGACGGCACGCTGACCAATCGCGACACGCTGCTGCTGTTTATCCGCTTTGCCTGCGGACAACGGGCCTTCGTCTGGGGACTCCTGTGCTATGCGCCCCTGTTGGTACTGATGAGGCTGCGGCTCTACCACAACGGAAAGACGAAAGAGAAGCTGTTTCACCATTTCTTCCACGGATGGACACTCGACGAGTTCAACAGCACCTGTCGGCGTTTTGCCAATAGCTACCGTCATATCCTGCGACCAGAAATCGTAAAGACCTTGCGGCAGGCACAGCAGGACGGTGGACGAGTAATCATCGTGAGTGCGAGCATCGACAACTGGGTGCAGCCGTTCTTCTCTGATGTGGAGGTGATAGGTACGCAGATAGAGGTGCAGAACGGTGTGCTGACAGGTCGTTTCCAGACGCCCAACTGCTATGGGCCGGAGAAGGTACGCAGGGTGACGGACATCATCACTGACCGTACACCTTATTATATATGTGCATACGGTGACAGTCGCGGCGACCGTGAACTGTTAGCCTGGGCCGACAAGGGAGTCAGAATCTTAAAATAATAAAGATACACTCAACAAAGATGAAGACATTATTCAAGATATTCAAGTTACTTATTATCCGTCCAGGAGAGTGGCTGGCATCTTTGCCGCTGATGGCCTATTTCACGTGGCTCAACTACCTGCTGGTCAACCGGTATGGTGAAATCTTCCTGCATACGCAGAAGACATCGGACTTCTATGAACACTTCCGGCTGTCGGGCTTCGATGCGCTGGTATATAGTGTGATGACCAAGTGGCACCTGGCATTCTTCGTTCATCGCCATCCGCTGCTGTGTGACCTGCTCTGGCCGTTCACAGAACTCAACAGCCTGTTATACCAATGGACGGGGCTGAACATGGCTCCTGTCATCTGCGCCGTCATGCTCCTGCTCTTCACCCTTTATACGTTTGTCTTCATCCGACGGACCTTGCATGAAGTGATTGGCATGTATTCCTTTGAGGCCACGCTGCTGACCTATCTGACCTTCTCGTTTGCCTACATCACCCTGACCTATATAGCACCCGATCACTTCGCACCGTCTATGACGCTGCTGACGCTGACTGTCTATCTGGCAGGCAAGAAGATGCAGGTGGGCAAGAAATTCACCAAGATACAGACCATCGTGCTCTTCCTGCTCACGGCAGGTGTGACGATGAGCAATGGCGTGAAGACGTTTATCATGGCACTCTTCACCAACGGCAAGCGTTTCTGGCGACCAGGCTATCTCCTGCTGGCCGTCATCATTCCCGCTGCCCTGATCTGGGGCTTTGCCGAGTGGCAGCAAGATACCTATATCAAACCCCGGGAGTTGCAGAAGAATGCCAAGCGCAGGGCACAGAGTGCAGCAGAGCTGAGGGCGTATGAAAGGGCTGTTGCCGATACCGCCACCGTTTTCATGGACTCTGCCTCTATCAAGTTAGAAGCCGAGCGGCGTTATAAGAAACACCTGTGGGAGGTACACGACCGTAACATGAAAGACCCCTGGAACGCCCATAAGGGAAAACCCATCAGCAAGACGGGCTTTGGTGCCTGGACGGATACCAGCACCCCACGATGGGAGAGCATCGTCGAAAACCTATTGGGTGAGAGCATCCAACTGCATGAGGACAACCTGTTGGAGGACACGCTGCGCTCACGGCCTGTCATCATCTGTTACCGTGCATGGCAGAACTATGTTGTGGAGGTCATCATCGTGCTGCTCTTCCTGGCAGGTATCTGGTATGGACGGCGGCAGCGTTTCCTGTGGATGCTGCTGTCGTGTCTGGCATTCGACATGGTGCTGCACCTCGGACTGGGCTTTGGCCTCAACGAGGTCTATATCATGGCGGCACACTGGGCATTCATCATTCCTATTGTCATCGGCTTCCTGTTCCACTACCAGAAGGGTATGAAACTGCTGGCCATCAAGCTGCTGACGGCCCTGCTGACGATATGGCTGTGGCTCTGGAACGGTTGGTTGATTACACAGTTCTTAATGTCCTCCTAACTCCTATTTCTCAAACGCTTGTAAATATGTACGGGCCAATAGGCCAGTCGCGGAGGAAGGGCAATGACAATGCGGTCGGCCAAGGGCAGACCGTCAAGGTTCTTCTTTCGCAGGTCATGGTAGTACTGCTTGAAGACGTCGAACTGTCGTTGGTCAATGAACACCTCATACAGTTTCAGGCGGTTCAGCAGAAAGCCCTTTTCAAAGCGTTCCCATTCCGGCCGCAGCGTCTTCTCCAGTTCCTGGTCATGGATGATGATGCGGTCGAGTCCCATCTTACGGCTGTTGGGCAGTCCCTCATTGTACATATAGACCACATCGCCAATGAAATACACATTCGGATGCTTCATCAGACACTTGATCTGCATGAGGATATCCTCTCGCTCGATGACCTCTCGCGGCGTGGTCAGACAACCCTCCAACAGTTCCTTACGGAAGATGATGCCCCAGAGGATGCAGAACGGATTACGGACGGCCAGCAGGTCGTCGATCATCGTTGAGGGTTCCTGCCAACCCCGACGGCCAGAGTCGCCGATTCGTCCGTTCTGGGTGCGATAGACGCCCACCACCTCATCGGCTCCCGTCCGTTCAATGGCATCATACAAGGTGTGAAGGGCACCGGGCAACAGCTCGTCGTCGCTGTCAACAAACAGGATGTATCTCCCTCGGGCCTGTTCCACTCCATAGCGGCGGGCTGCCGTCACACCGCCATTGTCCGTATGGAAGACACGGATGCGACTGTCCTGCTCTGCCATTTGGTCACACAGCTCGCCAGAGCGGTCCGTGCTGCCGTCATCGACAACCACCATCTCGAAGCTGTCGAAGTCTTGCTTCAACAGGCTCTCCATGCAAGAGGCGACGTATTCCTCCTTATTATATATAGGTATGATGACGGAAAGATCCATTTTCTTATTTGACCATTTGACTATTTTAGGATTGGACGTTTTTTACTTTTTTACCTTTTTACCTTTCCTCAAGAACTCCACGCACTCTTCCATGATCTGCACCTTCAGCAGTTTCATGATGAGCACATAGAGAGCGGCAGCCAAGGCTACACGAAGCAGCAGCAGCAGATAGACATTCTCGACAGCGGCAGTGAGGAACCACGTAACAGCCATGACAGCTATGCTGATGGAGGCGAAGGGGAGAATGTCCTTGAGGGTGTCCAGAAGCCGGATGCCAATCATCTTCCTGGCATAAACCTGCCAGACGAGCAGCCATACAATATTCAGGATGGTATATGCCCAGATAACGGTATCGATGCCGTACCGATAGGTCAGCAGGATGAGTACCATCTGGAGGGCAATCTGGGTGATGTTCAGCCACATGTTGACATCGCTCCGTCCCTGACTGATGACCAGGTTCCTGTAGAGCGAATAGAACGGCATGAAAGCACCGCCGATACAGAGGATGCGCAGCATGGGAACACAGTCGGCCCATTGCTCGCCGATGGTTGCCAAGATAAACTCACGAGCCACCAGCGACAGGCCAAACAAGGCCGGGAAAGCCATAAAAGCCGTAAAGCGCAGCATCTTACGGAACACCCGGATTCCACGCTCCTGTTCATCCCCACGGACGCTGACCAGCACAGGCTGTGCCACCTGCTCTATCGTACCTCCCACAATCTGGTAGGCCATCGTGTTCCATTTGAATGACTGGAAGAAATTGCCCACCACCTGTGGCGTCTTGGTAAACAGCTTTCCGAAGATGAACGTCAGCATGTTGTTGTTGACCGTGTTGATAATCATCGTGATCAGGATGTTCATGGAGAACTTGAAGGTACGGCGGATCGGTGAGAAATCGACCTTCAGGCTGGGATGCCACTTCACGAAGAAGAAACGGCCGACGACCAGAAGGGTGGAGTTGACCACTTGCTGCCACGCCAGACTCCAGTAAGAGTAACCCTTAAAGGCCAGGATGATGGCCACGATGCCAGAACATACGAGGGCGCAGAGGTTGACAACGGCTATCTCACGCTGCATCATGTTCTTCGTCAGGTATGCCTGCGTGGAGATGCCGAACGAGGAGATGAAGAAGGCCAGGAAGATGAATCGCGAGAGGTCCGTCAGGCAAGGCTGTTCGAAGAACAGGGCGATGAGCGGAGCCAGTGCGAAGAGCACCCAGTAGATGACAAAGCTCATCGAGACATTGAACCAGAACACCGCATTATAGTCATTGTCCGTAGGCTGCTTCATATTGACGATGGCCGTCGAGAAGCCGCTTGACTGCAGGTTGCCGGCAATGGCCGAGAAGATGGCTATCATGCCGATGGGAGCCCATTCGGCAGGAGACAGCAGACGTCCCAGCAGGATGCCGATGACGACATTCAGCACCTGAGTCGTACCGCTGTTCAGTCCGCCCCAGAACAATCCCTTGGCTGTCTTTTCCTTTAAATTCTCCATTTCTATGTGCAAAAATACTACTTTTTGTTTGATGTTCCAAACAAATTGACTAATTTTGCACCTTGAATATGGAGAATAGTGTTGTTAAGAAACCCCGCCTCGAATGGCTCGATGCCCTGCGCGGCTTCACGATGATCATGGTTGTGGCCAACCATGTGGCTCAGATGGGGTTTGAAGAAGAGTGGAGAAACTCCTATTCCCTGCAGTTCCTGTTCCTGTTTCGCATGCCCCTGTTCTTCTTCATCAGCGGCTTCCTGGCATATAAGACCCCAAGGACCCCCTCTGACTCCCCCTGTTTAGGGGGAGAACAAGGATCCTCCCCTCACCAGGAGGGGGCAGGACGGGTCTGGTGGTCCCTGTTGTTGAAGAAGCTACGCGTACAGATTGTGCCGACGCTGGTATTCTTCCTTTTGTACATCGCCATGATGAGTCCCAATTTCCTGACAGGACTCGAGAACTCCTTCCACACGCCCAACAAGAGCGGCTATTGGTTTACGATAGCCCTGCTCTATATGTTCATCATCTACTACACGTTTGCCTATCTGGAGAACAGACTTACCTCTCACCTCTCACCACTTATCTCTAAGAAGGTGTCGTGCATCCTCATCCTGCTGCTGTTCCTCTGCTCTCTGGCCGTCTATGAGACATGCTACCAGCCGTCGTACTTCGCCTGGGCAATGGGCTACAGGGGAAAGCCGACGGCTCTCAGTCAGTTCCTGACGGATACCAGCCTGGTGCAGATGATGTTCTGGATTCCCTTCTTCGTCTATGGCAACATAGTACATCGCTATTGGGACAGGGCACAGCGTCTGATGGATTCCCGCTGGTTCTTTCCCGTCCTCATTGTCCTGTCTGTCGTGTGTACCCTCGACGTGATGAAGTGGCACTATATGCGGATGGCCTGGGCCATCGTTCCAAGGACGCTGGCGATGTTCCTGCTGCTGACCATTGCGTTTATGTATTTCCGCTACTACCAGCAGTACTTCACCAAACAGACGGTCATAGGAAGATCGCTTCAATACATCGGCCGCCGTACCTTGGACATCTATCTCATCCATTTCTTCTTTCTGCCCAGCCTGCCGAGTGTCGGATCGTTCTTCAAGCTCTACCGTCATAACTTTGTTACCGACATCACTGCCTCCGTGCTCTTTGCCTTGTTGGTTATCGGTTTCTGTATCATCACGTCAAACATTCTCCGTATCAGTCCGTTCCTGAAAAAGTGGCTGTTCGGCAGGGGCGAAGGTTTCTCCCCCTCGGGGGAGAATAGGAGGGGGGTCAGGAGAGATTCTTTATGAGAAAGATTACAGACATTCACGAACTGCGCCAGATACAGATGGGCATTCTCGACCATGTGCATCAGTTCTGCCAGGAACGCAGCCTGCGCTATTCGCTGTCGAGTGGCACGCTGATAGGTGCCGTGCGCCACAAGGGCTACATCCCCTGGGACGATGACATAGATATCTACATGCCTCGCGAGGATTATGAGCGTTTCTTGCAGACGTATCAGGATGAAACAGGAAAGTACAAGCTCCTGGCCCCCCTCTTATCCCCCCTAAAAGGGGGAAGACTTGACGCTTCTGATCCTCCCCCCCTTCGGGGGGATAAGAGGGGGGCTAGCTCCTACTACTACACCTTCGCCAAGGTCATAGACACCCGTACCCTGATGATGGAGAAAGAAACAGAGGGCTACGAGATCGGTGTGTATATCGATGTGTTTCCTGTGGATTACGTGACGGACGACCTGAAGGAACGTCAGCGTATCTTCGCACGCAAACATCTTTTATATAAGATAAGGCGCTGTAAGATTTCCCATAGCAATCCCCTACATTCCCGTCTTGCCTACTGGTGTTACAAGCTGTTGCCTGTCAGCGTCAGTACGCTCAACCGTTGGATAGAGCAGCTCATTGTCCGCCGCGAACCCACCAACACCCTCTGCCACATGACAGAGGCAGGTCCGACCATCAAAGGCTGTTTCCCTGCCAAGGACATGGAGTCGTATATCGACCTTCCCTTCGAAGACCGTGTCTATAAGGCGATGGCCGGCTACGACGACCACTTGCGTCGCACCTACGGCGACTATATGCAACTGCCGCCCGAAGACCAGCGTGTCACCCATCAGTTTGAAGCATATTGGCGAGAATAGGCTGGCGGCGAGACTTTCGAAGTGGTTATGTTGCGAACAGAAACCAAATGAGGCGAAGCCGTTTGATTGGCTTCGCCTCATAAAGCGCTATGTTCTTAATGTCACACAGATCTCACGGATCTCACAGAAATAATTTCTGAAATTCGTGGTCGTTATTGACTACCAGTCCTCCTCGTCATCGTCGAGGGTAAGGCCAGGAGCGTCCCACTCGTTCTTGCTGCTGATGGTCTCGCCATTGTTAATCCTGGCAGAAGTCGTTGTCAGCACAGCAGACATGTTCAGTACGACGATCCTTGACTGTGGACTTAAATACGTTTTCTTTTTCATATCGTTGTTTCCTTTCTTTTGTTCTTTTAGTTTTCTTTCTTATCGGTCGCTGCGCTCAAAATTATAAGAAAATTATTTTCAAAAATTATAAAACGGTTGCATATCGATTATATACCGTATAATGCTCGTCTATTTTATTCTGATAATTTTTTGATTAAATTTTTCTATAATTTTGAGCGAAGCGACCAGTTCCTCCCCCCAGTTCCTCCCCCTCGGGGGAGGTCAGGAGGGGGGTCTTACTTCACAACGACCTTCTTTCCATTATGGATATACATACCCTTTGTCGGGTTCTCCACACGGCGTCCAGAGAGGTCATACCATCTGTTGTCCGTTGTCTGTTGTCCGTTGTCAATAGTGCTTATACCCGTCACATCGCCACCGAAGTCGAATGACAGCGTTGGAGCATTACTTGGAACATCATCAGCCAGCAGATAAGCCTTGCCAGCGGGTAGCTCTAATGTCGCTTCTGTATCACTCTTATAGAGCTTGAACTGGCCACCGCTCAGAGCATATACACTTCCTGAATCTACTGTGCCACCATTGACACAAGCATGGAGGTAGTTAGTTGTAGTAAGAGGATCTGCCGATGCAGCAACAGGAATAGTTACTGTTGCTCCAGCTGTACCTTGCAGCACGAGACCTGTCTCGGCAGGAACAGCAGTAGTAACCTGTGTAAATGTAGCCTTATCTTCACTCAAATCTGATACTACGTATGCAGCATCCAGGTTATCATCCTGTACAGAAGAGAAGTCAAGAGGATATGCACTTGACAAAGTCGTGTAGCCACTTGCTGAGATTGTAGCAACAACACAAGGAGCGAGTGTCATGTCGCTATATCCTCCGTCACCTTTTGTCTGATTAGATTGTATCTCAATCATGTTAGGCTGAGTTTGATTCAATTCAATGGTAAACGTTCCTGTTTTTTCAACTGCATCTCCACCATTCACTCTAACCTTTACAGCTCTTGCAGTACCCGTTGCTGTCAATGTAATTTGCGAAGCTGAACCGACGAAGAAATACAGACGACTGTTTCCCTTTGCTTCTCGAGTCCAATCGGTCTGACTTTCATCAAGATTTAATTTTTTAGAGAACTTAACACCTTTATCAGAAGTATATCCATAAACAGATGCTACATAATCTGGAACTGCATCGAATGTCTGTTTAGCTGCTCCAAAGAATGGCGCTACTGGTGTGGATACTATTTCGTATGTCTTAGTTTGACTATCCTTTGTCAAGACCACATTGCCACCTGATATTGTTGCAGAATAGCCAGACGCAGCCTTGATATTTCCAGTCTGTGAAGGAGCCGTAGTACCAGCCATGTAAAAAACATTAACTTTCTTGGTTCCCTCTTCAATGAATGCCTCGAAGCCATTATCGAACTTCACTTGATAGAGCATCGGAGCTCTTGATACAGTATAACTTACTGAAGTTGCTGCTTTGTATGAAGCATTACCAGCAAATGATGCCGTTACTTTTGTTGAACCAAAGTCGTTAACGTTAGCAGCAGTTATGACACCTGTGCTTTCATCTACTGTAACAATTGTTTCGTTGTCTGATGAGAAAACCAGCCCTGACAAATCCGATAAGGGCACATAATTATTATCTCCATCCTTTGCTGTCAGAGTAGGAGCTGTTAGCGTCTCATCATCGTAGTTGTAATCGACAATACTACTTGCTGAGAATGCCAGCGTGATAGATTTTCTTGTATCAGAAACGGTCAGTTCGTAAGTAGCCTGAGAAGCAGAATATGTATCATCTCCTTCATAGCTTGCAGTAATAGTCGTTGTACCAACACCAACTAAAGTCACCACACCTGTACCCGCAACAATGGTAGCCACGTTCTCATCTGATGATGACCAGGTAATTGTCGGATTTGTTAATGCACTTTGGCCATCGGGAGTCACTGTAGCAGCAAGAGTACCGGCAGCGGTTCCATTATTGATGTCTTTGTTAAGGGATGCAATACTTGCTTCAGTGATTTCTGTTGTTGTGGCTTTCTTTTGTGCAATAATAGTATAAGTTGCAGAACCATAGGTGTCACCAACATCGTTTGTAGCTTTAACAGATAGAACATTATTTATGGATCCAACGGCTGGAACTACTGGCTTGTTACTATCTCCGTAAGTTTCTGCACTAGTCCAATCGTCATTTTCTCCAAGAACACTGCTTCCCCATTGGTACAAAATTGTTGTTGCGTCAGAAGAAGCCAAAGTAACAGAGACACCCGTTTCAACATCACCTGCGGCAGGACTGAAACTGATGGCACCAGGAGCTACGGCAGTACGGGTGATTATGAAATCTTTGAAATATGTGGAATTGGACGTTGCTCGCCAAATATAGAACGTCGTTTCTCCACACAAACCGTCATTGGCAGTAACAGAATATGTTACATTAACATATTCTTTTGCTGTTGAGGAAACGCCTACCAATGCACATGTCGGAGCAGAACCTGGGCGAGAAGTTGCAGTAGTAACCCAAATACCACGTCCATTAGATTCTCCAGAACCATTTGTTAAAACATTTGCAGAAATGATGTCACCAGCTTTTAAAGCGTCTGTTAGCACAACTTTAAAACCCTGCTTACTACCTGCTGAGGCAAAAGCATAATAACTTGACTGCTTACTTATAGCAGTCTTGCTACTACTCTCACCATTTGAAAAATAGAAAGTTCCTCCACTTACAGTTGCGTATGTGGAGGTGATTTCTGTCTCTCCTCCATTAAAATTTTGGTTTGAAGATAATGTCTGTAATGGCGTTGCAGAGAAAATGGTCGTTTGTCCCCACATTGCACTTGCACCTCCCACTATCATAACGCATAGGAGGAAGAGCGTTTTAAATAAATTAATTCGTTTCATTTGCTTTGATTTTGTTAGTAAATATTTTTGTTTCATTCTGTTCTTTTGTAGCCCTAAATGCAGGGTTATGCACGGGCGTATCTATATACTGATGTCCCAAACTTCCACACTTTTTCTGCGGACGAATGGGCGGTAAACCTTGTAAAAGGCTGGTGCAAAGATAATAACTTATCATGAACCAACCAAACTTTTTGTGAAGAAATGTCTTCGTAAACGATTTCGTTACGCCATTCTCACAGAAAAGAGGAGTTTTTGGGAAAATATGTTTATCTTTGCACCAACTTTACAAGCAAAGGATAAAAATGAAGAAACTGTTAACACTGGCCTTACTGGCTTTGACAATGATGACACAAGCACAACAACGAATCGACTTATGGCCGCAGGGAGCGCCTCACCCCAGCAGCAATCCAAAGGATACGGCCTTCGTCAAGGTGTTCCTGCCGAAGGGCGACGAGGCGACAGGACGCGCCATAGTGATATGTCCTGGCGGCGGCTATACCCATCTGGCAATGGATCATGAGGGGTACGACTGGGCACCTGTCTTCAACAACATGGGCATTGCCGTAGTGGTGCTGAAGTACCGCATGCCACACGGCGTGAAGGAGGTGCCGCTGGAGGATGCCGAGGAGGCTATCCGACTGGTACGCCGCCATGCTGCCGACTGGCATGTGGATATTCATCAGGTGGGTATCATGGGTTCGTCGGCCGGCGGACATCTGGCAGCCACGATGGCAACGCATGCCAAGGGTGACGCGAAGCCCGACTTCCAGATACTGTTCTATCCTGTCATCACGATGGACAGGTCGTTCACCCACATGGGCTCGCACGACGCACTGTTGGGTAGCGATGCTCCGCAAGCACTGGAAGAGCTTTACTGCAATGAGAAACAGGTGACGACGGAGACACCGCCTGCCTTCATCGTGCTGAGCGACGACGACCATGTGGTGCCGCCGATGAACGGTGTCAGCTACTATGCTGCCCTGAATGCCCGGCAGGTGCCTGCCGTGCTGCATGTCTATCCGACTGGCGACCACGGATGGGGCCTGCGCAGCAGCTTTGCCTATCATGCCGAAATGCTGATGGAGCTGAAGGCATGGCTACGGAGTTTTTAAGTTTCGCATTTGCTCAACTTTCTATGGAGTTAAGAGGAGTTAAGGGGAGTTAGGGGGAGTTAAGAGAAGGAACGCAGTCACGAATAACGACGGGAATCGTCTCTACCTCTACGGAGGTGGGGGCGATTCTTATTTGTACCAGGGCGGTACGGGTGTTGATGGGGCTGGTCTGGTCGAAGATGAAGTTGCCGATGCTGTAGTAGATGGGCTTGTCCTTGTAGCACTCGACGGTCTGCAGGGTGTGGGTGTGGTGGCCCACGATGATGTCGGCTCCGGCATCGATGATGGCACGTGCCTGTCGGCGCTGCATGTGGGAAGGCTCCAACTGGTGTTCCACTCCCCAATGGGGACTGACGATGATGTAGGCAGAGGACTCACTGGCGCGCAGCCGACGGATGCGGCAGCAGAGGCTGTCGATGTCATCCTGCGAAACGCTGTACTGGTCAGGCAGATAGGTGAAGTTCTCCAAAGGCAGCTGCAGGGAGGCAAAGAGGTAGATACGTGTCCCTTCCCCACAGGGAGAGGAGTTGAGCAGTACGGGCTGTACGGCTTCTGCCATGTCAGAGCCGATGCCGACGGGTACGATGCCTGCCTGTCGGCAGTTGTCGGCCGTGCTGATGAGTCCGCCGCGCCGCTGATCGACGGAGTGGTTGTTGGCGAGGTTCAGATGGGTGATGCCGTGCTGCCGAAGCGTATGAAGCCACTCCGGGTTGCCTCGAAACACATATTTCTTCATGGCTGGCGTGTTGAGGGAGGTGACGGCACACTCCAGATTGCCCACGACGATGTCGCTATGGGCAAAGACGGAATCAATTTCAGGGGTAAAAAGCCCGTCGATACCGATGGCGTTGATACGCTGCCGCACCCCACGGTCCAACAGGATGTCACCTGTTAGGGTGATGGTCTGGGCGTGAATAAGTGATAAGTGACAAGTGGGAAGTGATAAGTGGCAAGTGACAAGTGATAAGTGGCAAGTGACAAGTGGGAAGTGAGCCGGCACACTCCATAGAAGGCAGCACACAAACAACATCCGGCGCAACCCACTGGCGGAAGAAAACTTATCACTTGCCACTTGTCACTTATCACTTAATTCTCAGCATCCGGAGCTGTAGAAGAAGGTCTCGTCGTCGGCTGGCGCGTTCTCCAGGGGAACGGTAATCTCACGCATCCAGTCGGGTTCGCCGGCACGCGGCTGTACCTTCAGCTGCTCCTGCCACTCCTCGTCGGTCCAGCGGCCTTCGCTGGGTGAACGCAGGAACTCACGATAGGAGAAGACGGCACCGCGGGTCAGATAGAGCAGGCCTTCAATCTCTACAACTACATAGATCTCATAGGCAGGACCAACGGCCTCATACAGGATGGCCTTCTCCGGAATGGGAATATTGTTGTGGTTGGCCGTAAACACGTCGGCAACAACGGCAATGGAACGGTCGGCACCTTCCACGTTGTCCCATCCATACATATACTCCTGCTCAGGCTGGCGCAGCAGGTCGAGGGAGATGTTCTCGAAGGTAGAGCCGATAATCTCTATCTGGCTGTACTCCTCGTTGTTCAGCTTCTGTCCCTTCAGCTCTTTCTGGCTGATATTCAGCAGGAACTGTGCTTCCTCACGCATGCGGTCGCTGATGTCGTGCGTCTTCTCGGTTGCCAGGTTATACTTGTTGAAAACGGCCTCCGTAGCATCGATCAGGGTGATGGCCAGCTGCCAGTAGGCAACGTTCGGCTCTACGTAACCCTTGACGATGGGTTCATCCGGACCGCCGCCGCCACACTCGGCACCCGCGGGCTGCTTGGCATAGAGAATGGCGTCATGCTTCAACTCCGCCCATGAGGCCAGCACGGTGTTCAGGTTCTTCTTCTCCCACTGTGGGGTATTCATGAAGTAGGGACGGTTTGAAGGCTGATCTGTGCAGAGCACCTTCAGGGAGTTGACCCACTGATTGGCCACCGTCTCGTCCCAGTTGATTTCCCTCATACGCAGCTTCATACGATCGAGTGCCGGCGTGAAGCCGTTCCACTGCTGCTGTTCCTTCAGCTCCTGCAGCAGGATACGCTCTGCGGCCGGGATGCCGATGGCAGCCATCACGTCGAGTCCCTTCGGATACTTACGCTGTGAGAAGGGCTGCGTCTGATAGTCCTGCATCTCCTGTAGCACCTCGGAGTCGGGCATGTAACGCTGCGGCATGAGGTTGACCACATATTCGATGGTCTCAGCATCCCTTGGCACGATGCGTGTCTGTTGTCTGGCCACCGCCTCGGCAGCCTCTTTCAGCTGTTTCATCTTCTTGCCGTTGCCTAACAGCGTCTCTGGGGTGAATCCCAGCTTGACCATCTCCTGATGGAGCTGGAGCATGGTGATGTTGTCAGGAGCGCCAAACAAGAACGTTATCGGCTGGTTGACACGCTCATAGAGTTCGAGCAGTCTTGGATTGTCGGCCAGTGCCGTTGCCATGAGTGCAGCAGCTCCCAGGTGGTCGTTGACATTGAGCTTGAAGGGTGCCGACTGCAGCCACATCATGCCACGGAAGTAACGCTGCAACGTCTCGGAGCGGGTGTAGTGACCACGTGGCTTATAGAGTGAGTAGGGGTACATGTGTTCTGTATAATCCAGGAACTCGCTGGTGCGGTCCTTGGCTTCGTTGATGTATGCCACTTCCTGCTGTGCCATTACCTTAAACTCATCGCTGACGGCCTGCAAGGGCTTGTTGGCGAGTACGGACAGGGCGATGGCATAGAAGGCTGCGTTACGTTCTGCTGCCTGCTTCAACACATTGTTGCGGGTAGTACCGGCAATACGGCACATCTCCTTGTACATCTCCTGACTGAGCTCTACCATAGCAGGATAAAGCGCATGTTCCTCTACCTCGCGAGTCATACAGTCGAAATAGAAATGGAACGCCTGCATGTAGAGGTCGGTAGTGACAAAGCTGGGGAAGTTGTGGTAGTCGTTGCGCTCATAGACATGGAACAGCTGGTCCTGTGTCTGCGGCACGATGGCAAAGCCGAAGCGTCCCAATGCCTCGTCAAGGCGTGGGTCAATGTTCTCCAACTGGTAGGGGTTGATGATGTTATCGGTATTGACGATACGTCCGCCTGCTGCCTTGAAGTTTTGTGCCAGCAGCTCCTTCTCACGATCCTGGATGCGCTTGATGAAGGCACTCTCGGCCTTGGTGTATTTCAGGGGAATGGCCTGACCGGTCTCTTCTTCCTTTCCCCAGCGTTCCATCATCAGCGAGTCGTACCACGACGTGCCGTTGAAGACGCTGCGCAGCTCGGCGGTGGTAAAGATATATCCCTGCCGTGCAGCAAAGGCGTTGCGTAACACACGCAACTCACTGAGAGAGAGATTGGAGATATCCATGTTGGTGTCGATGCGCTTCAACATGTTCTCCAGATTCAGATGGCCACGTCCCGGCAGTATGGCCGCATGGCGTCGGCTTACAAACTCTTCTTCCTGTGCGCTGACAGCTATCGCTGACAGCATGACAAGCGTTAGTAATAAGATTTTTTTCATTGCTATATTTTTTTTATTTTTGAGGAGTTAGGGGGAGTTAAGGGGAGTTAAGGGGAGTTAGGGGGAGTTAGGGGGAGTTAGGGGGAGTTAGGGGGAGTTAGGGGGAGTTAAGGGGAGTTAGGGGGACATTACTCTTTTATTCCACTGTTATGAATGATTCCATTACAATAAGAATTAAGAAACTTACTTGTATTCTCTATATTGTCCTGAAGTTGTTGGATTTCTTCCGGAGAGAGGTATTCCAAGTCACGTGAGAGTAAAATATAAGTCCGACATTCTTCCAAACTACCTTGTGATATATTGAGAAACCTTAGTTTGTCTGCTTTACTGAGTTTCCTATATCCTTCTGCTATATTTGCTTCTATGGAAACTGCGGCACGACGGAATTGTGAAGTCAACCCGAATCGCTCGTCTTCGGGAAACCTACGTGTAGTTTTGTAAACAAGTAACGTAAAAGCATGTGCTTTCTGCCAAGCCAAAATGTTCTCAAAACTAAATGTTTTCATATCTATGTCGTTAGTCATTTGTCTCTTAACTCCCCTTAACTCCCCCTTAACTCCTCCTAACTCCCCTCTAAAAAGATAAGTTTCGCCGTTTTTTGATCAGCTCCTAATGTCAGGAAGCGCATGAAGCGCATGCCGAAACCGGCCCATTCGTATTCTGCTACGGCGTAGGAGCCGTCGGCAGAAGATTCCAGGCTGCGGACCTTTCCGTCAGTAAAACGAAAGTCCTGAAGCGTGCCGCCCAGCTTCGACCCCATCCAGAGCGGACGTACATGGCCTTTGTAGTTCTTGAAGATGAACAGCCGCCGTCCGTAGGGATAGTAGCGTGTCGCCTTCTCCACGCCGACCAGTGCATCGATACTGCCGTCGCCGTCGATGTCTCCCGTACAGAAACGATAGACGGGATAGGGCAGCTTCCATCGGCTACAGGTGCTGTCTGTCGTCAGTACCACAGCGTGCAACGTGTCGTTGATCGTCTCCAACGAGAACTGCTGGGCTTTCACTGCCGTACTCCACAGCAGGCAACACACAATCAACGTATGGCGCATTACAGCAGTCTTCGTATCTCTGCTTCCAGATCCTCTATCTGCGACATGCGCTTCACGAGGTTGTTGTCACGGTCGATGAGGAAATAGTCCGGCACACTGGAAACATTATAGTTGACCAGTACCTGTGAGCTGACGCCCTGGGGGTCACGGACACAGATCCACGGCAGTGCAGCGGTCTGCTGTTTCCAGAAGTGCTCGTCGTTATCTACAGACACCTGATAGACCTCGAAGCCCTGTGCGTTGAACTTGTTGTAAAGCTCACGCATGGCAAGGATGCGCTTGGGAGAGTCGTCGAGTGCAAACAAGTGGAAGTCAAGCAGAACCACCTTTCCCTTTAGGTCGGTCAGCTGGCGAGCCTTGCCTTTGTTGTCGGGCAGGGAGACATTGATGATACCCGTCTGTTGTACCTGTGAGGCCTCCAGCACCGTTTGGTTGTTGTACTGCACGATGCGGTCGTTCTTCATGCCGTTGATGGCGATGTTGTGCAGGTTCTGCGTACGAATGGCATCAGGGTAGCTGATGTCCCAACTGGTAGCCACGGCTCCGAAGGCTTTGACGTCATCATGGTTTGACTGGTCGAAGAGGAGCAGTCCGCCCACTGTCTGGAACAATGCGAAGTAGGCACAAGGCTTTTCAGGAGCAGGATAGATAAAGTTACGTTTCACGTCATCCTTGTATGCCTCAACCATGTGCATCAGGCTGTCACGCCCCTGAGGGCCAGGCAGCGCACGGCTTACTTCCATACAACGCTGTTGCAGTTCTATCTGCTTCAGTGCCAACTCCTTGATTTTCTGACAATTCTCGGAGCCAGTCACCTCGTACTGGGTAATCATGGTTGGGTAGGAAGCCTTGATTCCGACGGTCTCTGTGGAGTCGATGGAAATATTGATAATCTGGTTGTGAATGCGCAGACGGTAGAACTCCGGGGAGTTCGACGGACTGCCACTGAATGAGAACGTGCCGTCGGCTCCAAGTTTCACGGAGTCAATCTTGGTTATTTCTTCTATCCCCACGTTCTCCAGATAGAGCATCGAGTCCTGTGCCTCAGTGATGGTACCTTCCACATTGAACTTCTTCTGGCTGCAAGCAACCACCGTAAGAGCCACAAGTCCAAGGGCTCCTAATTTGCCTATTTTTAATGTATTCATCGTCATTGATCTTGTATTTTGTCTGCAAAGGTACATCTTTTTTCATAAAAAACCCAAAAACAGACGTAGTTTTTCGTTTATTCATAATAAAAGAAGTAACTTTGCGCAGTTTTTTGCGAAGGCTTGAGCACTTCGCACAGATGTTTTATTTTATAGATGTTTTTTTAACAAGATGAATGTAATTACAAAGAGTATTCAATTGCCTGATGGAAGAACCATCACCATTGAGACCGGGAAAGTGGCAAAGCAGGCCGACGGAAGCGTTGTTCTCCGCATGAACAACACCGTTCTTCTCGCCACTGTTTGTGCCGCAAAA
>CAJOQT010000013.1 GCA_905236875.1 uncultured Prevotella sp.
CTTTGTGTGCAAAGGTACTAACAAATGACGAGAAATAAACAATTAGACTAATTTTTCAACACAGGGTTTTGCAAGTGACCCGAAAATTCTTGTAGTCGAAGACAATGACAGCAACTATTTGCTGATGACTTACGTCCTGAGAGGCCATTATGAATACTTCAGGGCACGTAATGGACAAGAAGCGGTTGAGGTAGCAGATCACGATGATACTATCGACCTGATTCTGATGGACCTGCGTATGCCGATAATGGACGGTTTACAGGCAACCCGTGTAATCAAGGCCAATCACCCTGATCTTCCCATTATTGCACTGACAGCCAATGCCTTTGCCACTGACCGTGAGAAGTCCTTGGAGGCTGGTTGCGACGATTTCGTTGCCAAGCCCGTGAGTCACGACAGCTGTCTGAAGATGATTGCCAAATATATTGGGGAATAAAAAAGAGGACTCTAATCTGTCATGTCGCCTGACACGACGGATTAGAGTCCCCCTAAAAACTACTCTCTTATTTTACGAGAATAACCAGGTATTTGCTGGTGCTCCAGAATCGCTGGGGATCAGTAATACGCAGGACATATTGCTTGTCAGCTCCCTTCTCCAGGATATAGCTGCCTTGAGGATGAGCTGTCTTGATCTCTGCCGACTTCGAATACAGCTTGATCTCTTTCTGTACACGGATGTCAATCTTGGTGAAATAGTCCTTGTTGAAGTTTGACTGCAGCACCCTGCCGCCGTCAAGGATATTCTGCTCCTTCAGTTCCTTCTTCGTACCAAAGACGAACCATGCAGTGTTCAGCTCACGGTCTTGATTCGAGATGGTCTGCTGGTGTTGGGTGTTCTCTTCTGTCAGGTTGCTGACGTCAGTATTCAGTTCCGTAACGCGCTGGTCAAGTTCCTGAATATGAATGTCCTTGGCTTCCAGCTCTGCCTGCAGCTGTGCTATCTGCTGTGTCTTGGCCTCAAGTTCTTTCGTCAGGTTGTCCAGGGCCTTCTGTAGGGCATCTGCCTTGACTGTGCTCTTGCTGATCTGCTGACGCAGCTTGTTGATGAGGGCACGGTTTTGCTCCATGGTTGACTGGATGAACTGCATGTTCTCCTGAATGCGGGCGGTTGCATTGGCACCCTCGCCGGAACGTGCCAGATTGACACGGCCTTCTGCCTCGTTGATTACACGGAAGCCCTCCTCAATCTCGTTGAAGGTGGTCATCAACTCATTGATCTCATTGTCACGCTGGGCAATAATCTGATTCAGTGAGTCACGCTGTTGAGCGGCTCTCATGTCAGCATCATTGTTCTTACCCAAGTTACAAGATGCCAGTGCGGCTGCGCACATGACAAATACAAAAACTTTCTTCATAAGCTTTCCTTATTATTATTGTTATTCGATTTTTTATTCTTTCCCTCGACGACGACGACGATTTCTCCCCGTGGTTCCGTCTGCGTGAAATGTTCCACCAGCTCAGCCAGTGTACCCCTGCAGCTCTCCTCATGGATCTTGGATATCTCACGACAGACGCTGGCCTGACGTTCTTCGCCGAAAGCCTCTGCCAGCTGCTGCAGCAGTTTGAGCAGGCGATAGGGCGACTCATAGAATATCATGGTACGCTGTTCCTCCATCAACGCCTCGATACGGCTCTGACGACCTTTCTTCGGAGGCAGGAAACCCTCAAAACAGAAACGGTCGCAGGGCAGACCGCTCGATACCAGGGCCGGAACAAAGGCGGTGGCACCTGGCAGTGTCTGCACTTCAATGCCTGCGCGTACAGCCTCACGAACCAGGAAGAACCCGGGGTCACTGATGCCTGGTGTGCCGGCATCGCTGATAAGCGCTACTGTCTGTCCTGCCTTCAGGCGTTCCACGATGGAGGCGCTGGTGCCGTGTTCATTGAACTTATGATGGGACAACAGATGGTTCTGGATATCGTAATGCTTCAGAAGGATGCCGGATGTCCGTGTGTCTTCCGCCAACACGACATCTGCCTCCTTGAGAATTCTCACTGCGCGGAAAGTCATGTCTTCCATGTTTCCCACAGGAGTCGGAACAATATACAATGTGCCCATACAGCGGCCAAAGGTACGAATAAGTGAGCAAAGAACATTTTTCTTTCAAACGAAATTTGCTGCCGCTTAACTTTTTTTACCTTTTTACCTTTTTATCTTTTTTCCTTTTTTATTACTTTTGCATCGCTATGATGAATAATATAGGTGGAGAGGCACGCCGTCCCGGTAGGATTGAAGTGGTGTGCGGCTCGATGTTTTCGGGCAAGACGGAGGAACTCATCCGTCGTATGCGTCGTGCAGAGTTTGCCAAGCAGAAGGTGGAAATCTTCAAGCCGGCCATTGACACACGCTATAGTGAGGAAGACGTGGTAAGTCATGACCAGCATGCCATACCTTCTACCCCCATTGACTCGTCGGCCAGTATCCTGCTGCTGACGAGCGACATTGACGTGGTAGGCATTGACGAGGCGCAGTTCTTCGACATGGGTCTGGTGGAGGTCTGTAACGAACTTGCCAATCGTGGCATACGTGTCATCGTGGCGGGTCTTGACATGGATTTCCGTGGTGTGCCCTTTGGACCCATGCCTGCCTTGTGTGCCATAGCCGATGACGTGACCAAGGTGCATGCCATCTGCGTCAAATGCGGTAGCCTGGCCTACGTCAGCCACCGTATCGTCGAAGATGAGCGGCGTGTGTTGTTGGGTGAGACGCAGGAGTACGAGCCACTCTGCCGTGAATGCTATCAGAAGGCCATTAATTCGTAATCGGTAATCATTTCCACTGGTCGTGAACAAAATAATAAATCGATAATCGAAAATCCTCAAATCGTAAATGATTAACAAGACCATCACATTCGACACTTTCGTGCGCTGGATGATTGGGGCGCTCATAGTCTTTGCCATCTTGTATATTATCAACTACCTGAGCAGTGTGCTGCTTCCTTTCTTCGTAGCATGGCTGTTTGCCTATCTGTTGTATCCCATCGTCAAGTTTGTACAATACAAGCTGCACGTTCCCAGCCGTATGTTGTCAATCGTTGTCACCCTGATCTTTGTCATTGCCGTCATCGGAGGTGTGGTATGGCTCATCGTTCCGTCCATGATTGAGCAGTTCGAGAAGCTGGGAGAACTGGCTACCCGTTACCTGCAACAGAAGACGCAGATTGCCGATGTGCCGGCTGCCATCCAGGAATGGCTGCAGGACCACAATCAGGAAATCGAGAAATTCTTCAAGAGCAAGGACTTTACCGATGCCCTGCAGCTGGCCATGCCCAAGGTGTTCAATGTCCTGGGGCAGACAGCTAATATCATCATCAGCATCGTCGGCTCGTTCATTACATTATTATATATGTTCTTCATCTTGCTGGACTACGAATACCTGACCAACAACTGGATCAGGATTTTCCCCAAGAAGAGCCGTCCTTTCTGGCAAGGTGTGGCTACCGACGTGGAAAAGGCCATGAACAACTACATGCGCGGTCAGGGACTCGTCGCACTTATCATGGGCATCCTCTTCTGTATCGGCTTCACCATTATCGATTTCCCCATGGCGATAGGACTGGGTATCATGATAGGCATTATGGACCTTGTTCCCTATCTTCATTCGCTGGCACTTATTCCGACCGTCTTTCTGGCATTGCTCAAGGCCGCCGATACAGGACAGAACTTCTGGATCATCCTGGCATCGGCCGTGGCGGTATTCATCATCGTACAGCTGATCATCGACCTTATCGTCACACCCAAGGTGATGGGTAAGGCCATGGGAATGAACCCCGCCATCCTCCTGCTTTCCCTTTCCGTATGGGGAGCACTGCTGGGATTCATCGGACTAATCGTGGCACTGCCACTGACCACCCTCATCATGGCCTACTATCAACGCTATGTCACCAAAGAGAATGACGTGGAGTAAAATTACAAGTAAATTAACGTGAGTTCGACGAATTCAGAAGAGTGCTAATTGGTTGTCGATAGCCCTCTCACATGCTATGCATGGTTTCTTTGGGAAGAAGCAATATGCAGCAAGTGCTCCCAACAGATTGACCATAAAGTTATCGAACGACCTGTGTCGTGAGTGCTCTACCTGAGCGATATTCTTGAGTTC
>CAJOQT010000014.1 GCA_905236875.1 uncultured Prevotella sp.
GCTTCTGATCACGTTCTTCATGCTCTGTACCACGCTTAGCAAGCCTCAAGCGATGCAGTTGACCATGCCAAGTAACGATGAGAACGTCTCTGATCAGGACAAGAATGCAACAAAGGAATCCAACACCCTGACGCTCTATCTCTGCGGCGACAACAACGAGTCGGGCAAGGAAGGTGTAGGATACTATGTTACAGGTATTGTGGACTATGACGATCCTTCTTGTCTCAAGAAGGTCAATTACTATGAAATAGGTGGATTGCACGAAGGCTATCAGGGCTTCTGCGACGTGCTGTGGAATCACAAGAACGACCAGGGCAAGAAGCCTGTCGTGATGATTAAGGCAGCCATGGCCGAGGTTGACTCGTTGAGGAAAATCAATCCCGATGAACCGGACTCCACATGGGACAACAAGCTCGCCGAAATCCGTAAGGGTATGATCGACGGACAGAAAGTCAACACGCTGACCGTGATTATCAAGCCGACCGACATCTCTACCTATGACAACATGGTAACCGCTCTCGACATTATGCAGATTATGGGTATTAGCACATACGTCATCGACAAGATTAATGAAGATGATCAGAAACTTCTGACCGCTGCAGGAATCAAGTACGAATGATTGTATAACTATTAAATGTATTAAGAATTATGGCTAAAATCGATTTAATTAACAACAGTTGGATCGACCTTGTTTTCGAAGGAAGAAACCAGGCCTATGGAGCATACGTGCTGCGTAGGGATACTGGCAAGCGTAACATCTGGTCGATTGTCATCATGTTGGTTATTGCTGCGATTATCGGTGCAGTAGTAGGAGCTCAGGCCATTATCGCTAACGCCCAACAGGAAGAGGAAATCTCTGCCGAGGTCAATCTTTCTGCACTTGCCAAGCAAGAAGCTGAAGTGGAGAAAAAGGCTCCCGTTGAGATAGAGAAGCCTGAAGTTGTGGAGCAGGTTAAGAGTTCTATCAAGTTCGTTCCTCCTGTCATCAAGAAAGACAATGAGGTAAAGGAAGAAGAAGAGCTTAAGTCTCAGGATGACCTGAGTAAGACCGAGACCGCTATCGGTGCTTTCGACGTGAAGGGTAATACTGACGATGCTGACGCCCAGGTGCTGAAGGCCGTCGAGGAAGTTGCCCAGCCCGAACCGAAACCCGCAGAAGACAAGATCTTTGACGTCGTAGAGCAGCAGCCCACATTCAAGGAGGGTGATGTTCGTGCATGGCTTGCACGCAACCTGCAGTATCCTCCTGTAGCTGCTGAAAACGGTATCTCAGGACGTGTCGTCGTCGGCTTCGTCGTCGAGCGTGACGGTTCTATCTCTAATGTACAGGTACTTCGTGGTGTTGACCCGTCACTGGACAAGGAGGCTATTCGCGTGGTGAAGGCCATGCCGAAGTGGAATCCTGGTATGCAGAACGGTTCGCCCGTCCGCGTGAAGTACAACGTTCCTGTAACATTTAAACTGCAGTAAGATGAAGCGATTATTCAACGTAACAGTTGGATTAACTCTCATAATAGGTTTGCTGTCGTCATGTGGCGGCAGCAAACCTAAATATAATAGGGATGACACTTACAATTCGGGCACCATATCGTTTGCCTCGGACGAGAGTTTCAGTCCTATCATAGACCAGGAAGTGCTTATCTTTGTTAGTGAGCGCCCCAGAGCCACGTTGAATCCCATCTATACCAACGAGCTGGATGCCATTAACATGCTCCTTTCCGACTCTATATGCCTCGCCATCACTTCACGTGACTTCACACCGAAGCAGATGGAGGCACTCAAAGCAAAACATCCAACAACAGCATCATTTCCCATTGCCTACGACGGACTGTCGCTGATTGTCAACAAGGCAAATACTGATACCTGTATCACCGTGAACAATATCAAGCGCATCCTGTCTGGACAGGTGACGAAATGGGATGAGATCTATCCTAACTCCAAGTTAGGTGACATCAAAGTGGTTTTTGACAACAAGAACTCCAGTACCGTTCGCTGGTGCGAGGACTCTATTCTCGGCGGCAAACCCATCGAGAACAAGAATGTCAGTGCAGTAGAAAAAAGTGCTGAGGTCATTGATTTCGTGGAGAAACATGCCAACTCCATCGGAATCATCGGCTCTAACTGGCTGAAGAACAAACGCGATACGACGAACGCTACCTTTAAGAAAGAAATTACTGTAATGGCGGTAAGCAAGGCTGACACAGCCACCAAGGAAAACAGCTTCAAGCCTTACCAATATTATTTATATACAGGAGACTATCCGCTTATCCGCACCATCTACGTGCTGATAGCCGATCCCCTGAGAGGACTGCCGTGGGGCTTCTCCAACTTCCTCGCCTCACCCAAGGGACAGCTCATCATCTTCCGTTCGAGTCTGTTGCCCTATCGGGCCGATCTGACAGTCCGAGACGTTAATGTAAGTAAATAGTCTAAACTTTTGCAGATTTGGAACGTCATACCATTGACAACTGAATGTTTCACTTAAAAACTTAAACGAATTATGAAAGCAATCAAATATCTGTTCATCGGAGCCATGATGTTAGTATTCTGCGCTCCCGCCGTAGCCCAGGACGACCAGGCTACCATCAATGCCATCACCAAGATTATCAAGGACAGCAACGGTAACACTGCTGCCATTAAGGATCAAGTGAAGGACGCGTACAAGAAAAACAAGAAAAACCCTGCTGTGCTCACCGCTATGGGTGTAGCCTTCAAGGAAGTCAATGACACTGCCAGTGCACGCGAATATGCCAACCACGCACTGAAGGCTGCCAAGAACCACTATGCTCCTGCACGCCTGTTGCTGGGTGACATCGAGGCTATCGCCGACAACGCCGGCGCTGCTGCATCGCAGTACCAGATGGCCATTGACGACGACCCGAAGAATCCTGAGGGATACTTCAAGTATGCAAGCGTCTATCGTAAGGTAAGCCCGAAGCTCGCCGTTGCCAAGCTGGAAGAGCTGCGTGTCCAGCGTCCCGACGTTCCCGTGGATGCTATGGCAGCCCGTTTCTGGTTCGACGACAAGGAGTTCGACAAGGCCATCGAGACCTATAAGAAGGCTCCCCTCGCCAAGCTCGACCGTGGTGACCTGACAAACTTTGCTACGGCCCACTACTTTACCGGCAAGCATGCCGAAGGTCTGCCCATCGTTGAGGAGGGTGTCAAGCGCTTCCCGCGTCATGCCCCGTTCAACCGTCTGGGTATGTTCTTCAACTACGAGCTGAAGAACTACGACAAGGCTTTGGAGTTTGGAGACCGTCTCTTCAATGCCTCCGACAGTCTGAAGGCATCGTGGATGGACCACTTCTATCATGGCCTGTGCCTGCAGAGTGCCCGAAGCGACTATGATGCCGCCATCAAGGAGTTTATCACTGCTAAAAATATGGATGTTCCTGCCAGCAACAAGGTAAGTCTTATTCAGACCATCTTCCAGGCCTATTCTGCCAATGGCGACTTCGACAATGCCATCAAGTATTATAATGAATACATGACCGCTAAAGGTACTCCAAGTGCCAACGACTACAACTCTCTGGCAAAGATGTATCTGAAGCATGCAGAGGAAGTGCCCGAGGCAGAAAAGATGCAGTGGATGATGAAGGCTGACGAGACCTATGGCGAAGCCATCGCGAAGTTCCCCGCCAATGCAGAGTTCCTGAATATCCTGCGTGGTCGTCTAAACGCCACTATGGATCCTGACATGAGCAAGGGTCTTGCCAAGCCTTACTACGAGGCAGCAGCAGGCATGCTCGAGGCCAAAGGCAATCTCGAGGCTGGTGAGACGGCTCGTCTCGTAGAGTGCTACCGTTACCTCGGCTGGTACTACAACGAGAAGGCTGACAAGGCACAGTGCCAGAGCTACTGGCGCAAGGTGAAGGAGCTTGATCCAAGCAACACCGAGGCCGACCAGTTCCTGAAGTAAACAGAATCGCAATTAGATATTACGAGGATATATCAGTTTTAAGATGACCCCCGAAAGTTAGACAAAAAACTTTCGGGGGTCATTGTTTCAAATAGAAAGAAGCATAAGGCCAAAAGCCCCTCTAATCATGTTCTGATTTCCCTGAATCAAAGATTATTTCCGTTTGTCCGAATTTGAAATTCGGACACCGTGAGTATAAGCATTTGTAATGCGATTATTCTTCTCTGAAACAAAAAAGTTGCTTTTTGTTTTGTGTTGTGCTCACTTATTCGTATCTTTGCCAACGAAACGTAAAAGTAGATAAGTAAAAACGATGGAATATGGCAGCAACGGTATTAAATGAAGCTCAACTTGAATTGCTGAGAATGATGTCCGTCTTCAACACCCCTGAGGCTGTAACAGACCTGAAACAGGCTATTTCCAACTATTTTGCCCAGAAGACAGAGGAGGAAATTGACAAGCTGTGGGAAGAAGGCACCCTAACTGAAGCAAGAATTGAGAGTTTCCGCTCCCTTCATGAGCGCACAGCTTATAAATAACCAGAAGGTATGGACAATGTTGTCATCGACACGAACAGCCTAATCATAGCCATATCATCGAGAAGTGTTTACCATAAGATTTGGAAGTCATTTCTCGCTGGTGGAGGGAAGAGGTTACGAACCCTATGAAGCAAGAAATGTCAGGGGTCAAACCCTACATAGGGTCTCTTGGAAAAGGATTTCATCAATCACGACATGGGTGCCGATACGCTTTACGATCAATTCTTTGCCCAATGGCTGTTACAACAGTAAAAAACGCTATGACATGCAAAGACCTGGTACACGGGTGAATTAAACGCTACTTGGCGCGACGTACATAGTAGGGACATTTGTATATACATCGGATTCCACGTGTAATGTTATTGTATTATTAAAGTTTTAACAAAATCCAAAAAAATCTATCACTAATCTCGTAAGTCGTTTGCAGACAATGGGTTTTTCAAGTGACAGATGTAGTGATAGAATGATAGATCTTTTGACGAAGTCAAGAATTTTGAGGCCAGAACATTCATTTTGCGAAAGTTGAGAAGGAAAATGGTTTGCAGGGGAGAAACCGATGGTTTGATTACGGCAAACCATCGGTTTGTAACGAACAAACCGCTTGCCTCAACAATCCCTGCGCTTCTCGAAGACCCTTCTTCCCACTACAAGTAAGGCTTCCCCTTTCGGAGAAGCCTTGATTTTTGTTTTGATATGAAGTATCAATTAAGTTCCTTGAGCTCCATTGCTTTAGGGCAGGCTGATAGCCTCAGACGGACAAACGTCTGCGCATGTGCCACACTCTGTGCACATATCGGGGTTAATTGAATACTTATCGCCCTCAGAGATAGCTCCAGCGGGGCATTCGTCAATACAAGTACCGCAAGCGATACAATCGTCACCAATTACGTAAGCCATAATGTTTAAATTTAAAATTAATACTCAAAAATAGTGATGCAAAGGTAATCATTATTTCCGAATATTACTCATTTTTGATGAGCTTTTTGCATAATTTATACTTCGTCGAAATAGTTTCGGGTATAATAAGCGTGTTCTTTTTGCGTTATTTATTTAGAAGTTAAAGAAGTTTGATGAGAAGAATCATATTGATGGCAATGGTGTTGGTTGCTGTCTGTTCAGCTGCCGCCCAGGAGCGCAAGCCGATGAATAAGCCATACATCGACCTGCGTCCCCTGCACTTTGGTATCCTTGTCGGCACCAACCTCCAAGACGTTGAGCTGGAAAATGTCGGCCCGCAGCAGGTGACACTTGATGACGGCTCCGTGGTTGAGCAGACTGTCCTCGTCGATGCCGACAAGTGGAATCCCGGCTTCTCCGTCGGTGTGCTGGCCGAAGGACGCATCAGCAACCACTTTGCGCTGCGTATCGCTCCCACCATGCACTTCGGAGCCAAGCACCTGGTGTTTCGTAATCTCTCGGACCTCGACCAGGAAGGCAAGCCCCGCCAGCTCACGCAGGACCTGAAGAACACCTATATCTCGGTACCTATTGACCTGAAATTCAGCGCCCAGCG
Organism: uncultured Prevotella sp.; assembly: GCA_905236875.1. Lineage (GTDB taxonomy): Bacteria > Bacteroidota > Bacteroidia > Bacteroidales > Bacteroidaceae > Prevotella. The sequence goes on from CAJOQT010000014.1 coordinate 5,975, forward strand.
CTTCAACAACTACCGTCCTTATATCATTGCCGGCTTCAATCCGATGATCAATCTCACCCACAAGGATCAGGACCTTGTACAGCTGAAGCGCTACGATGCCATGATTGAGGTGGGTCTTGGCTGTGACTTCTACCTGCCGTTCTTCAAGCTCAATCCAGAGTTGAAGTTCTCCTACAGCCTGACCAACAGCCTGGATACAAAACATGCGGACGAACTTCGCGACGCCAACATGCGCGTCTATGCAAATTCCGTCCGCAGTGCTCATGCCAAGATGATTACCTTGACATTCTATTTCGAATAACCCATGAGGCCCAAGTGCCCCATGTGCCCCATGGGAAATGATTATCTTATTTCAGTGTGACAATCATCTTTCCGACGAAGATGCCGTGCTTTCCGTTCTGATCAATGGGAACCATCTTGCCGTCCATGTCGGGCAGATATTCCAACTGTTCCAGATAGGTATGGGAATGACCGCCTAATACCAGGTCGATGTACCGTGAACGGGGTACCAGATAGTTGTCGTCTTCGCCACCTTTGCTCCATCCCAGGTGTGAGATGCAGATTACCATATCACACTTCTGCTGTTCCTTCAGGATCGTGGCAGTCTTGAGTGCCACCTCTGCCGGATCCAGATACTTCACGCCAACGCAGTTCTTGTCGGACACCAGTCCCTTCAGCTTCGGTGCCAGGCCAAACACGCCAATCTTCACGCCTTTGCGTTTGATGATGACATAAGGCTTCACCAGTCCCTCGCATACCGTTCCCGTGAAGTCGTAGTTGGTGCAGACGATAGGGAAATTCGCCATCCTGAAGAGGCGTGCCATGTTGTCCAGTCCGAAGTCAAATTCATGGTTGCCTATCGTCGCAGCATCACAGCCCATCATGTTCATCAGTCCGACCTCAACGTCACCCTTGAACATCGTATAGTAACCGGAACCCTGTGAGAAGTCGCCGCTGTCAAAGTACAGCAGGTCAGGATCCTTCTGGCGTTCTGCCTTCAGCATCTCAATACGGCGCAGGAATCCGCCGTTTCCGGCCTTCATCACATCCTCCAGGTTCGGATTCAACGGTAATACCGTACTATGCGTGTCGTTAGTATGCAGAATGGTCAATTTCTTCTGCGCACTTACATTTAAAGGTAAAAAGGTAAGAAGGTAAAAAGGCAAAGCCAATACCACCGCTTTCACCACCTTATTATAAATCATATTCGTCTTCATAATTACTATTCTTTTATTACTACTCGTCCTTCAATCTTCGAATCCACCACGATGCCCGCTTTCTCCATCGTACGGAAGTAGTCCATGATGATGAAGCGCGTATTGTTCGAGGCTTCCTGTGGAGAATTGACGTCGTGACCCTTTGTAAAAGCCGACATCTGGTCGTTGCCTCCCAACAGATAGTCGATGGTGGCTATGCGATAATCTTTCTGCGGATCAATCTCCTCACCGTTCAGCGTGACGCTGACCAGTTCTCCATTCTTCGTGATAACCATGCGAACGGCACTGCTCACGCCCTCACCGCCACGCTTGGCAATCTGCTGGAACAGCTCCAGCACCTCAGCACCTTTCAATGTCGTGAAGGCAATCTTGTTCTCAAACGGCGCAATGTCGAGCACATCACCGTAGGTCACGGTGCCACGAGTCAGGTCTGCACGTATGCCGCCCACGTTATAGACGGCGAACACCGGCTCTTCGTTATAGTTCTTTGCAGCCCACATCAGGATGTCGGGCAACAGGTTCGACAACGCACTCTCCGGACGATACGGCGTCATGTTCCGTGCCACATGACCTACGATGGGACCCAGCACGCTGTCAACATCGTGCTTGTAGGGAGCCAGAAATGCGGCAACTTCAGCATCGGACGTGGCATCCCAATGACTGTCGATGAGGATGCGCGAACGTTCCACGCCCACCACCTCGTAGTGGTGGCGGCAGGCTGTCATGGTCATCAGCATCATTGCGATGACCGCAAGAATAGTTGTTTTCTTCATATTGTTTTAGGTTTGTTGTGGGTACAAAGGTACAACTTTTAATGCACAATGCACAATGCATAATGCATAATTAAACCATAAAAATTGTTAAATCATGGAGGCTTGTAGCAGATTCTTCACTTTTCACTCTTCACATTTCACTGAAAATTCGTACCTTTGCATCCGCTTTCCGCGTAATCGCTGGCAGGAAGATAGGAGAGTTGCCTGTTATGTTGCGTTGGAACGATACAGCAAATAAGTAATAATTAAAGATTAAAGATTAAAACAATGGACTTAATCAAAGTTGCTGAAGAAGCATTTGCAACCGGCAAACAGCACCCCAAATTCAAGGCTGGTGACACTGTAACTGTCGCTTACAAAATTATCGAAGGCTCCAAGGAGCGTATCCAGCTCTATCGTGGCGTGGTCATCAAGATCAACGGCCATCAGGAGAAAAAGCGTTTCACTGTACGCAAGATGTCTGGCACCGTAGGTGTAGAGCGTATCTTCCCCCTCGAGTCTCCCAACATTGAGAGCATCGAAGTGAACAAGGTAGGTAAGGTACGTCGTGCCAAGCTGTACTACCTGCGCAAGCTCACCGGTAAGGCAGCCCGCATCAAGGAAAAGCGTCGCGCTGTTGTTAGTGAGTAATACTCATTACACAATCGATAGGAAAGAGACACTCAGAAATCGTTCTGAGTGTCTCTTTCTTTTGTCCCAGGTTTTTAACCAGTCCTTCCGGAATGGGTGAACCCTCAGGAACTTGCGCTTTACTTCTTTCTTGTCTGCACGACAAACTCGCGGGTCTGTCCTTCGATTTCCTCATTGCCTATGGCAACACCAAGACGTATGCGAGCCACACCGTCACGCAGCCGGCGGTCGCCCTTGATGGTTGCCGTATAGCGGATGCCTTTGCCTGGCAGGATGCTCTCTACATGCAGGTTCTGCGAGATATGGATATGCTTGTTGTTGCTCAGGTCATAGACTAAAGGCTGGACGTCATAGACCACCTGACCAGTACGGTTGACTATCTCGAACGACACTTTGCAGTCCTCACCAGCTATCAGAACACCATTGCCGTCGGAATCCTCGAACTTGGCGTTACGGATGATGACTCCCTGACGGTCGGCTGCAGCAGGGGAAGCCGGAGGAGTGACAGGAGGCGTGTAGGAAGGCGGTGGTGTGGTAGAAGAAGGAGGTGTCACGCCATCGAGCGAGATGATGTCATTGCCGCCGTTGTTCGGGTCGAAATAGTCCTGGTCGTCAGGACTGACATTGCCATAACGACGGGCATGACGCTGCTCACGGTCACGCATATACTCCTCACGTTCACGGGCAGCAGCTTCGTCGGCTGCATTACCAATCACGGCACCTACTACGGCACCGCCTGCCATTCCAATAAGCGAACCGATGTCGCTACCGCGGCGGCCGTCGGATATGCCGCCGATCACAGAACCGATGATGGAACCGAAATAGCCACCAGTAGCGGCTCCCTCGCCCGTATATGTGCCGCAGCTTGTCAGCAGCAAAACGGACACCAATAAAAATAACACTTGTCTTCTCATCTTTCCACTTGTTTTAAAGGTTTCTGCCGCAAAGGTAGGCAATATTTCCGTTATCACCAAGAGGAATAACCCGATTTTTGTTTAGGGGTTTCCCTAAAATAACGCTCGCTTCTCTTGCACAATTCAAAAATAATGTTTATCTTTGCACAACAATTCAGTTACAAGAAGACTGTAGAACTTGAGATATTCACCTAAAACCAAAGTATTATGAAACGACTTTCATCTATTGGCAGAAGCGCCGCTGTTGTCGCGCTGATGCTGTTCGGAGCACTCGATGCCAGTGCCCAGAATTCCGAAACCACCATGCAGGACATCTATGAGAAGGGAGGACAACTCGTCAAGATGCTCGAGGAGACCTACGATCAGGAGATTGTCCGCATTGAGTATGACCTGTTATTCGACACCAAGGAGACGTCACGCGGATTCAACAGCAGCTATGAATATACCGTGCTGGCATTTGCCGACCACCGCGTTGAAGACCTCGACATCACCGTTTACAAGAAGTCAGGCAGCAGCTGGGTACAGGTGGTGAAGGACACGGAGACCGACAACACGCCTCTCGTACAGTTCCGTCCTACCAGTGGAGCACAGTACAAGATTGAGATCAAGGCCTATAAGTTCGCACAGGGCTATTCGGCCGCCCACTATGGCGTCATCATCAGTCACGACATTCCAGACTAATCGTCATTAACGCGAAGAACCAAGGACGGCGACTAGACCGTCAGAACACTGAAGCGCCCCCACTCATCAAGAGCGGGGGCGCTTCAGTTAGTATGGTATGACCTGTATTATTCTGCGGCCTCTTCTGCCTTTGCCTCTTCAGCAGCAGGAACCTTAACGGTTGCCTCCTCATCAGCAGCGGGAGCCTCTGCCTTTGCCTCTTCAGCAACGGGAGCAGCCTCTGCCTTGGAAGACTTGCGGCTACGACGCGTCTTCTTCTCTGCCTTCGGGGTCTTGAGCATGTTCTCGTCGAAATCGACCAGCTCAATGAATGCTATCTCAGCAGCGTCACCCTGACGGGTACCCAGCTTGATGATGCGGGTGTAACCACCGGGACGGTCGCCTACCTTCTGTGCCACCGGGCCGAAGAGCTCCTTCAGGGCTTCCTTGTTCTGCAGATAGCTAAACACCACGCGGCGTGAGTTGGTGGAATCGTCCTTTGAACGGGTGATAAGAGGCTCAACATACTTCTTGAGAGCCTTTGCCTTTGCGAGAGTCGTAGTGATTCTTTTGTGCATGATCAGCGAGATGGCCAGGTTGGCTAACATGGCACGACGATGATCTGCAGTACGACTCAGATGATTGAATTTCTTTCCGTGTCTCATTGTTTACGTTTTCTTTTTGCGGACAATTATGCCTGATGCATTATTCCTTGTCCAGTTTATACTTTGAAATGTCGGTTCCAAACGACAGATTCAGACTCTCGAGCAAATCATCAAGCTCCGTGAGCGA
>CAJOQT010000015.1 GCA_905236875.1 uncultured Prevotella sp.
AAGATAATGCAATCTACCGATACATATACCTTGGAATATTCGCTATAAAAAGTTGTCATGACTTATATTACCAGAAATAGATGTAGAATGCTGCTGTGAAACAGAGAATGATAATGGTGTGGATGACGTCCCAGCGGTTCCAGCTCTTGCGTGTAGCCTCAATCTGCTCAGGCGTAGAGGTGCCGAATACCAGACCTCGGATTTTCTTCTCGTCGGGAGCCTCTGTGCAAATAGAAACCACGATGACGACGAGACAGCAGAAAATGAGCATGACACCGCAGAAGAACAGCCAGTTGAAGTCGTAGAACACAGCCTTGAACCAGCTGTCGGGGGCATCGACGGCATTGCTGTAGTACACCTTGGCACCTAAGCGTGTCAGACCGATGATGATACCAGAGAGCAAGCCCCACATACCACCCTTGGCCGATGCACGCTTCCAGCAGATACCAAGCAGGAAGGCTGCGGCAATACCAGGAGCCAATACCGACTGTACGTCCTGCAGGTAGTTATAGAGCACATTACCTACCGAACGCATGATGGGAATCCACAGAATACCGAGTACCACGATGACGACGGTGGCAATCTGGCCAATGCGTACGAGGCTCTTCTCCGAGGTCTGTGGCTTCAGACGCTTCCAGAAGTCGATAGTGAACAGCATGGCTGAAGAGTTGAATAGTGAAGCCAGAGACGACATCAGTGCTGCAAGGATACCACATACCACGAGACCTTTCACACCGGCAGGTAGGATCTTAGCCACGAGGGTGGGGAAGGCTGCGTCAGGAGTTGACAGGACGAAAACCTCACCATTGGGCAGCGTGATGCCCTTTGTGCTCATAGCGAAGGCAATCATACCAGGGATGAGGAACAGAAACACGGGTAACAACTTCAGATAGGCTCCGAAGATGGTACCACGACGACTCTCTTTCTCGTTCTTACCAGACAGCACGCGCTGGACGATATACTGGTCAGTACACCAGTACCAGAAGCCGATGACGGCAGAACCTACAAGAGCACCCAGCCAGGGATAGTCAGGGTCACGATTGTCACGTATCAGTGAGGTCATCTTATCACCGTATTCATTGGCATCAACGGCACTGCAGATAGCCATCATTTCGTCCCATCCACCCAGAGCCTTGAAGCCTAGTACGAGGATAATCAGTGAACCCAGCAGCAGGATAGGGGTCTGCAATACTGAGGTGTAGAGCACACTCTTCATACCGCCGAAGATGGTATAGAGAGCAGTAATCACCACCAGTCCGATAGCTGCAATCCAGAAGAAGTCGATGCCCCAGAGTTCTTCGATTCCAAACACCTGCTGAAACACCAGGCCACCGGCATATACCGTTACTGCTACCTTGGTGAGCACGTAGCTGATGAGTGAGATGACCGAGAGAATGGTGCGGCTTTGTGTATTGTAACGACGCTCCAAGAACTCCGGCATGGTATAGACCATGCTTCGTGTGTAGAAGGGTACGAATACCCAGCCTAAGATAAGAATCATCCATCCCTGAATCTCCCAGTGTGCCATAGCCATACCAGAGGAGGCTCCCGCACCGGCCAGTCCAATAAGGTGTTCAGAACCGATGTTCGAAGCAAAGATAGATGCACCGATAGCGATCCATGTTGCGTCTTTACCGCCCAAGAAGTAGTCGGCAGAGTTGTTGTTTTTCTTGCTGACAACCCACAGCACGATGCCAATCAGCGCGATGACAAACACGCCTATGACAATCCAGTCTAATAGTTGCATAATTGATTGTTTTGTTTTTTATAAAGTTATTGTTTTTTGTTTCTGTTTCTCCACATGGCAGTCATGTCCTCCAGCGTCTTGCCCTTGGTCTCGGGAACGAGTTTCCATACGAAGAGTGCGGCGAGCAGACAGATGATGCCGTAGAGGCCATAGGTGAACCAGTGGCCGAAGTCATCGCCTTCGCTGAGGTGCATGTTGAACATGGGGATAAAGGTCGACGAGACGATGAAATTGAAGATCCACTGGAAAGCCACGGCAATAGCCACGGCACCGCCACGAATGGTGTTGGGGAATATCTCTGCGATCAGCACCCAGGTGATGGGGCCCCATGAGAACATGAACGAGGCGGTATAGAGCAAGATGAAGATGACTGTCAACAACTCATTGTGACCGAATGTTGCAGCAGCGCCAATGGCTCCGATGGCCATGCCTAACGACCCGCATATGAGCAACGGCTTGCGTCCCAGTTTCTCTACGGTAAAGATGGCTACCAGTGTGAAGAGAATGTTGACGACACCCATGAGTATTTGGTATTGCATGGGGGTTAACATCGGATCTTCCATTCCCATTTCCTCAAAAATGCGTGGTCCGAAATAAAGCACGGCGTTGATACCTACGGCCTGCTGGAATACAGACAGCATGATGCCTACGAAAATGCAGATAAAACCGTAGGTCATCAGTTTCTCTGTTTTAACCACCATCGTATCTCTGATGTCCTGCAGAATGCGGGCTGCTCTGCTTGAACCATTGATTTTCGACAGAATACCCAATGCTTTCTGATCTTGGCCTACTGATACAAGATAGCGCGGGGTTTCTGGTACGAAGCAGATGAGCAGGGCGAAGAGTCCTGCGGGTACAGCCTCCGATCCAAACATATAGCGCCATCCGGTCTCTACAGTCCATTGTGCATTGGGAGTGATGTCTGCAAAATGCTTACCCATATCCTCAACGAGCGGTTGAATATGGTCGCCCAATATGTAGAAGTTGACAAAATAAACCACCAACTGACCAAAGATGATGGCAAACTGGTTCCATGAAACAAGCATACCTCTAATGTTAGAGGGCGCAACCTCGCCAATGTACATCGGGCAGATGGCTGAAGCCAAACCTACGCCGATACCGCCTATGACGCGATAGAAGTTGAACATATAGATAAGACCCTCTGTCGGCTTTCCATGTTCAAAGAATATAAACTCCGGTTCCATGCTTCCCAAGGCTGAAACGAAGAAAAGCAGGCCTGCAACGATCAGTGATTTCTTTCGTCCCAGTCGAGTGGCGCAAAGGCCAGAGATGGCAGAGCCGATGATGCAGCCGATAAGCGCCGTTGATGAGGTGAAACCATGCCAGCCGTCAGTATAGGTGAAACCCTCGGCATTCATGAAGAACGCCTGTAGACCCTTTTCTGCACCCGAAATAACAGCGGTGTCGTACCCGAAGAGCAAGCCTCCGAGTACGGCCACCATCACGATACTGATGAGGTAGCCTTTGCTACCGTTTTCATTTTTTGTCATAAATATCAATTTTCCTTTATCAATTATCAATTACTTCACAGAGAATCGGTATGCCACGTGGCTGTAGTACTTCTCGCCTGGCTTGACGATGGGACTCGGCCATTCGGGATGATTGGGGCTGTCGGGGAATTTCTGGCTCTCCAGGCAGACGCTGACATGCTTCGGATACTTCAGACCGCCCTTGCGGATGATGTCGGCATCGCGGCCAACACCCTGGAAGTTGCCGCTATATACCTGTACGCCAGGCTCGTTGGTGAACATCTCGAGGAAGATGCCCGTCTCGGGAGAGTACAGCGATGCGCAAACCGTCTGGTCGTCGCCCTTGCCGTCCTTGTAGGTATTCAGGCACCAGTTGTGGTCGAAACCAGTGGCATTGCGTGTCTGGTCAAACTCTTGGTTGTTGATGTTCAGACTCAATGGGGTGGGGGCACGGAAGTCCATCGGAGTTTCGTCAACCGGCTTTACCTCACCCGTCGTCATATAAGTCGAGTCGCTGGGCGTATAGAAGTCAGCATTCACCATGAGCACCATGTTGTCACCTTCCTTCGACGGGTCGCCGTTCAGGTTGAAGTACGAGTGGTTGGTCATGTTGATGACGGTCTCTTTGTCTGTTGTTGCCTCCATCACGATGTCGAGCGTGTTGTCAGGCAATACGGTGAATGTGGTCTTGGCCTTCACCTCGCCTGGGAAACCGTTGTCACCGTCAGGGCTGACGAGAGTCAGGACAAGCGTCGAATCGTTCGGCTGGTCGGCGTCATACACCTGGTTCATCCAGCCCGTGTTGCCGCCGCCGTGCAGACAGTGCCTGGCACCGTTGCCCGTGTCGTTCTGGCGCAGCTGGAAGGTGTCGCCGTTCAGCACGATCTTACCGTCGTTGATGCGGTTGGCGTAGCGGCCTACCGTCGAGCCGTAGTCGCTCGGAGAGTTCAGCGTGTCGGCATACTGCCTGATGTTGTCGAAGCCCAGCACCACGTCGGTCAGCTTGCCGTTCTTGTCGGGTACCATGATACTCACCACGCGGCCGCCATAGTTGGTGATGCACACCTCCATGCCGTTCTGGTTCTTCAGGATGAATAACGCGGTCTTCTTGCCGTTGATGGTCGAATCAAAAGCGGCAGGATTCAGGCCTGAAGCTGTCGTCGCCTGCTTGTCGGCAGACGTACAGGCTGTCAGCATTGCCGTTGCAACACCGATGCCCCATAAAAGTCCTTTAAAATACTTCATTGCTTTGATTTTGATTAGTTGTATATTATAATTTCACGTTTATCTTACACCGTAAATTTAATGGCATTCCTGATTTTGGGTGTAAATTTACAACAAATTTCCGAAACCGCAATGAAAAAAACAAAAGAATTTGGGTGGAGAGTGTTATTTTTACACTCCACACCCATAATTTAACGGATTTTAACCTATTTTACCTCTTGTAACTTATCACTTATCACATGTCACTTGTCACTTGTCACTTCTTGTCAAAGTGCTGGTAGTCCTTTGAGCTTGTCCACGAGCCACCCCATCGGAACCCGTGTTTCATGAACAGCTTATACGCCAGATCAGAGGTCGTAATCTTGTACGGGAAGTTCGCCTTGCGGTCACAGTACGGCGTCGCTGTTGCCGGCTGTACAATCCGTTTGCCGTTCTTGCGATAGCGGATATAGGGGTTGTACAGCGGGTTCAGATCCACCGCCAGACCCAGGGCGTGTTTCGACAGCGAGGTCGTTCCCTCCACCACGCGGTAGCAGAAACACGACGTGTTGTTGGCTCTCATCTGGCGCTCGTCGTCAGCGTCGTACTCGTCGGCAAGCACCATGCGCTCAATGGGGTAGGAGGCTTCATAAAGTTCTTTAAAGATATCTCTCAATTCGCTGGCAATCTTCTTGTTACAAACCATCTCTCCGATGACGGTTCTGCCCTTCAGGTCTTTGTGCAAAACGCGCAGGTGGCGCAGGTCATCACGTCCGATGTTCGGGTTCGGCTTGTATGTCTTGCCTTGCATGCGCTGCCACACCCCGTCGGGAATTGCCTCCACAGCGAAGCACCGCTCCATGCCGAAAGCCTCCACAGCCTTCAGGCTCACCACCGTACCGGCCCGCCACTCGCGCAGCGCAGCCATCTCCTCGTCTCTCACCTGTTGTGCCATGCCCGTCACCGTCAGGCACCACAGCATCATCGTCATGATATACTTCATAGCCTCAAATAATTGCTGCAAAATTACGAATAGTTGCCGACATTACAATGAAAATAATGCATAATTATAAAATCTTTGTTTTTTTTGTTCAGTAAAATCCCCGTAGCCATCTTTCAAGCTGCGGGGACTTTCGTTTAAGAGAGGAGCCCCCATTCCTCCCCCTCGGGGGAGGTTAGGTAGGGGGTCCGGCTTGTCACTCCCCTCCCCCTTGGGGGGAGTTGGAGGGGGCTTCCCTGTAGCCGTCCTGTGCCAGCTCGAAGCGCACGTCCTTGAGCATGACGGCAGGATGTGAGTAGGAAGGCTGCTCGTAGGTGACGACGGTCGGCACGCCGTTGATGACCTTCGCACGCTGCACCGTAGTGGTCTTGCCCGTCGGAATG
>CAJOQT010000016.1 GCA_905236875.1 uncultured Prevotella sp.
AAATTAGGAGACATGCAAATAAATCGTCCAAAAAAGCACGCAAAAAAGCACGCTCATAATGATGGGGGTGGAGTCAACATTCCTCAGACGTTCGAGTCAACAAAATCAGTACCCGAGGGGGTGCGATTCTTCCGTTATTTTCTTCAGTTGACAGTTGACAGTTTTTATGTGTGCCATTGTTTTTGCCCCTGAAAAAAATATTATTATATATATAATATATATATTATATATATAATAAATATATTATTTTAACATATTTATACACTCCCAGCGTTTGTGCTCACAAAGAAACTGTCAACTGTCAACTGAAGACACACAGCTTTCATTATTCTAAATTCGTCGAACTCACGTTAATTTATTGTTACATCTGCAAAAGTACAAATATTATCCATGCAAAGCAAGTTTTCGACAATATATTTTCATTCTGCTCGAAAAAACATCAGTCTATATATCAGAATACCTTTTTCTCATATTTCCTGCAGCTAATACTGAAAAAACAGGAATTTTGACACTAATACTTGTCGAAGTTCCAGAGGTTGCCGTCTTTGCTGAGTACGAGATGGTCTGAGTCAAGGGACTCAATCTTCAGCCGAATGTCGTTGAAAGGTTTGAATCCGTATCTGTTTTCAACTAATGTTGTGTCTGACCTATTGCCATGCACAGAGTAGCACTGAATGAAAAGACTGTCGCCTACGTGCTGGAAGTTGCCAAAGACATTTGTTCCCGTGCTTGTCCTGAACTGGACGACTGAACCAGAGATGCGCAGATAGTAGTGCACTGGAGAAACGGAGGAGTTCTCAAGTGTAGCCACGGATTTTTCCAGACACCACTGGCCTAACAGGTCGCCAGCTTCTCCACCCTCCTGACAGGAAATGAGGAAAGAATAAAAGGATAAAAGAATAAAAAAACAAAAGATGCTGTGCTTAAAGTATCTTGCCATGATAACCGATTTTTATGTTGAATGTTGAACAGTCTCCGTAGATGTTTCCCTTGTCAAAGGCGTAGGCCGCACTGAACTGCCAAGGACCGGACTGATAGATTCCTTGCAGCATGGCATCGAAAGAGTGGTGCTTGGGCACCAGAGGCTGGTCGTAGGTGCCCCACCCCTCGCGGTAAGAGCCCTTGACGAGATAGGACAAGCGGTCGGTCAACTCACCGTTAACACCCAGATGCCACGCCTTTACACGATTATCGCGGAACTCCGTAAACCCGTCCTCATTATAGATAGGTGACGTGATCAGCGGATTGCCGAATGTCATGCCATAGTGACTATAGCCATTATAGAACATGTGGTTATAGTAGTTGTCGTTGCCAGTCACCATGTCAGTAATCTGATGACGTATGGGGTCAGGGAAATCACCTGGATCCCAATGCAGCGGTCCCGACTGATTAGTGCTCTGGAAATACTCCAGCACGGCACCGCGCACATACTGCCGACCCGTTGTCTTGTTGTGGTACTCCAGTCCCCACAATCCGTCCCATCCGTTGCCCTTGCGCATACCTGAACCATCATCGAAAATGTCGTCAAGATATGCCTGTAGTTGGTGCTGTTCATTGATGTTCCATCCCAGCTGCACCGTCATCGATCCCAGGTGGTTGCCATAGACCCAGTCCTCTCCGGCTTTGTTCTCGAAGTAGTTGCTGTCGCCAAACGGTAATATCACATTCCAGAAAGCCTTGAGGTTAACATCTTTCTCCTTGACGGTCAGCTCGCCTTTCTCCTGCTTGTAACTGGTGCCGCAGAACTGTACCGCATGCTCGATACCCACCGTGACAAAGAAAGTCTTCTCAGGGTTGCTGCGGATGTAGAGATGTTTCTGGTGATACAGGGCATCGGTGGTGTAGTAACTGTTGACTGGATGGTCGTAGTACATGTCCTCATGGTACTTGCTGTCCAGGAACTTGCCGTAGCCGAAGTCGAAGTTCACCTGTACCCAGTCTTTGGTGAATGGTACGGTCCAGAAGCCGTTGGTACCCAAATGGACCTGCGGCACAGGCTTGGCGTTGGTACCCTTGGCAAATGCACCGCTGGAGAGCAGGTCGTCGCGCAACACCATAGGCAACTCACGACTGCCGGCCTCGACGAAGAACGGGCCGTACTGCAGGTTAACGTAGCATTGCTGCAAATATGCCTTGTGGTCGGCATGTACAGAGGCAATGGCATCTACGGCTCCTGACAGTTTCAGGTCTTCACTGAATCGATGCTCCACATTGACCGCCCCCCGCATATAGGCTGTGTTAGCACGAGTAGCCAGCACATGGTGGCGGTTGGACACCAGCTGGTAAGCGGTAAAGTCGCCTGTTCCCACAGCGGCTTCCGTCGTCAGGTCATACGTAATATGCGTTCCCAACGAGTCCTGTGATCTCACAATGACAGAACACAGGAGGCAGAACATAATGATTGCAACATGTCTATATCTCTTCATGCGAATATAAAACTTTTGGGCGACAAAGTTACGAAAAAAGCTTGTAATAAAGAAACATTTTCAGAAGATACTTTAAAACCTTGCATCTTTTTAGGGCATATCATTAAGTTTCTTTCAGATAAGCTGCACTTCGGAAATGAAAATAATTGCTAATTTATTTTGCATTTCGCTCAGTTTGCATTATCTTTGAGATTGTTGTCTCTTAGATAAGCTGCACTTCGGAAATGAAAATAATTGCTAATTTATTTTGCATTTCGCTCAGTTTGCATTATCTTTGCAGAGGAAAAAGCAACGAAAGCCTATGAAAGAGACAATCATCCAGTCCAAAATAGAGGAATGCCAGCTTCAGGAACTGACAGCTGACGAGCAACATGCGATAGCACTTGCCATAGAAGGCACGAACCGTTCCTATACTCCCTACTCCCACTTCCACGTAGGTGCCGGTGTCATTCTGAACAACGGCAGCGACTTCCTCGGCTGCAACCAGGAGAACGCCGCCTTCCCCGCCGGGCTTTGTGCCGAACGTACGGCACTCTTTGCCGCTGGAGCACAATATCCCGATGAGCCGGTCAAGATTCTTGCCATCGCTGCACGCGGCACCGACGGTGAACTGACCGAAGAGCCTGTCACTCCGTGCGGCACCTGTCGGCAAGTCATCATTGAGACAGAGACACGCTTTCACCAGCAGGTGGTCATCCTGCTGTATGGAAAGAAATACGTCTATCGCATAGAGGGAATCCGTCAACTGATGCCTCTGTCGTTCACGGATTTTTAGTCACCCCGTCAATAACATCCAAAGCCTGAAGCTTCAGAATCGGGTTTCAGGTGGAAATCGTATATCAGGTTGTCTTCGTCTATCAGGACGAAGTCTTCCTTTTCGGCTATCTTATAGGCCTCTTCCGGCACTTCTTCCACCCCGTCACCATACGAAATCAGTTCTTCTTCGTAGCCGCCAATCAGCATCTTCTCGATGGAGTATGTCGTACCTTCGCCCAATGCCAGTGCCACTTCGCGCATTGCAAACGGATAGTACTGCGCCAGCGTGCAGCAGGTCAGCGTCACATGACTGTTCTGCGCATTCAGCAGTGAGCCTTCGGCATTCGACAGCTGGCAATGGTCGAGCACGATCTCGGCACTCGTGGCATAGATGCCGTCACCCGCATTGTTATGAATGATGGTACGTGTCAACTGAACTGTTGAGCATGAGTCGGCCGTGATAGCAAGATAGGTAGCATGGATGTTACTGTCGGTCATCGTCAGCCTTCCTTTTTCCTTGACCCTGACGCCCTGCCACTGTCCGCTGACATTGTCGTAGGGCAGGTACGAGAACATATCATCCAGACGGTCACCACGCAACGTGACACCCTCGGCCACCACAGCTCCCGACACCTCCAGCAACGCATCCTCGTGGAAATAGAGTTGCGTACCGTGAAGCTGTAGCGTTGCACCTTTGGCCACCGACAGTGTGCCAAAGACCAGTATGGGATGAGTTGTCGTCACCTCTTCATCGGCCGTCACCGCCTTGTTATCCCAGCGTTCCGCGTCCCAGGCCCAAGCCCGTATGTTGACCTGTTGCTCCACACCGCTCTCCAACGTCAGCACCAGTTGTTCGTCAACGGGCTGTGGATCGACCTCGCCAGTCGTTAACGGGGTCAGTTCCACAAACACCAAAAGGCTGTCATTGCCCAATACCTCGAGTCCGCTGATGTTCTTGTTCAGGTATTCGCCATCCACATTCACACGGAAGCCTTTGGTGCCATTGGCCAGCCTGATATCGTTGACACGCAACGCTTGCGAGTTCTTGTTGTAAATCCAGAAGGTATAGGTAGAAGACGACACGCCACTGAAGACGGTGTCCATTTTCAGCGTGTCCTCCGGCAGTGTGAGCACGTCGCTGCGACTGGTCGTAAACTGCTCGTCGTCGCTGCACGACACCAATGCACATAGGACCATGCACAAAAAACAACACATCATGCATAATGCACAATGCATCATGCATAAGGATGTCGCTCTAACTGCCCGATATAAGAAAATCCGTTTCGTCATACATTGACAAAACGGATTTTTTCATGTTTTATTTTACCTTTTTACTTTTTTACCTTTTCACGCTTACTTAAAGTAGCGTTTCAGCAGGCCTGCAAAGCCGGCACCGTGACGGGCCTCGTCCTTTGCCATCTCATGAACGGTGTCGTGAATAGCATCGAAACCGGCAGCCTTTGCGTTCTTGGCAATGCGGAACTTGTCCTCGCAGGCACCTGCCTCGGCAGCAGCACGCTTCTCCAGGTTGGTCTTGGTGTCCCATACGCACTCACCCAGCAACTCGGCAAAACGGCTGGCATGATCGGCCTCCTCTAAACCATAGCGTCTGAAGGCCTCGGCAATCTCGGGATAGCCCTCGCGGTCAGCCTGACGAGCCATCGCCAGATACATACCTACCTCACTGCACTCACCGTTGAAGTGGTTGCGCAGGTCCTGAATCATCTCTTCGCTCACGCCCTCGGGCTTGCCGTCACCAATCTTGTGAACAGTAGCGTAAGTCATATCGGCATCGTCCTTCAGTTCAGAGAACTTGCTGGCAGGAGCCTTACAGATGGGGCACTTCTCGGGAGCTTCGTCACCTTCATAGATGTAGCCGCAAACGGCACAGATAAATTTCTTCTTCATAGTCGTCTAATTGTTTAATTATTAGTAATAAAGATATTCTTGGTTGCAAATATACGCATAAATTTTGATTCCTGCAAGAGCCAAGGCAAAAACAACTGCAATTTATACACTGTCTATTTTCTTTTCTTCATGCCGACAAGACCGGCAATCAGGATCAGGGCACCGATACAGAGCAGGATGCCACCCACAGTAGCAGGTATCATCAGAAATGCTCCGGCAATAGAGAAGCCCTTTTGTCCTTGCAACAACGGTGGAGAATAGAGTTCAAGACTGTCGGACAGCTGTGCATACAACACAGAGTCACCCATCTCTTCTGCAACGTCCATCTCATCGAGTATCTCGCTATAACGCGCCGTAAGAAGTGTATCGGCATAATACTCCTCAAGCGCAGAGGTTGATTCTGCATACATCTCACGGTTTTGGTCCATCTTCGCTTCAGACCATACCATCATCACGATACAGAACACCAGCAAGAAAAGACCTACCAGCGCTGTAAACGCACCTGCAACGGTCAGACAACCGAAACTTTTCCTACCCATCATTTTGCGCGGTATTTCTTTAACAAAGGTATCTCTTCACACAGCGCATCAGCCAGCAGGCCGGCCACGACCTTCGCCCCGTACTCGTTGTAGTGGGTATCGTCCTGACGGCCGTCAGGCAGAGCAGGATGCTCTCCCGGCAGATACCACATGTGCAACTTCTTCGACCCCTCGACTCCCAGGCTTTGCTCCAGGTCATGTGTTATCTTGTTGGCATCGACGAAATGGGCGTTCATACGTTGTGCCACATCGTGAGGAGCCACTGCATAGAGTCCATGGGTGTCGATAAGCACTGCCTCTTCCGTCCCTTCTCTGTCTCCCCCTGAAGGGAGAAGGGGCTGAGTGGCGGTTGTGTTGCGCAGTGCCTCGTCGTCAATATGGGCTCCTACCGGTTCTCCCCTCCCTTCGGAGGGATTGGGGGAGGCCCAGTTCCTTCTAACCACAGCATTCATCACGACAGGGATGCCACCGTGTTCACGTGTCTCGCGGATATATCTGGCGAGGTTGTAGTCGAACGTCGAGCCCGGGTCGGTATGCCGCTCCGGCTGCGCCTTCTCGTCGTTATGTCCGAACTGTATAATAACGTAGTCGCCCGGTTTGATGAGTGCCAGCACCTTGTCCCATCGTCCCTCGTCGATGAAGCTCTTGCTGGAACGTCCGTTCACCGCATGGTTATCGACCACGACATAGGTGCTGTCAAAGTACTGCTGCAAGGCCATTCCCCACCCTCGTTCGGGACTGCCCTTCGACAAATCCTTTTTGGCTGCCGTCGAGTCGCCGATGATGAAAATCGTCGTCACTTTGTCCTGTGTGAACGAGGTGAGTATCAGCAGCAGCATGGCGGCTATCGTGAGTATCTTCTTCATAACAATTAATGCTTTTAGTAGTAAACTGTTTGCAAAGATATGAATAAGTGAGCGAAAATACAAATTTATTTGCTCATTTCTTCTTATACCATTTGCAAAGATAAAACAAAAAAATGACATTTTGTTTGGTCATGTTGTAGAATTAAAGTATATTTGCAAATTGTTAACAAAACATACGTACAGCTACTTATGAGACTTCGGCTACAACAAATTCTTTTGACGCTTTCTTTCCTGCCACTCTTGTCACAGGCAGTGATTCCTGATATCAGATTCCGCAGGCTCGACACGCGAGACGGCTTGTCGAACTCGCAGGTGAACAGCATACTACGTGATTCACAAGGTTTCGTGTGGCTGCCGACGCCCTTCGGACTGTGCCGTTACGACGGCTACCGTTTCCGTACGTTCTACTCTTTCGAGAGCGACTCGGCATCAATCCGTTCCAACCGTGTGATGAATGTGATGGAGGCCTTCGACGGCCGTCTGTGGCTGGACCACGGCATGAACTATGCCATCTATGACCCCATGACTGAAACAGTAATACGATGGCCCAACCAGACACTGGCAGAGTACGATATCACGGGTGGTACCGAGCACCTGTACATCGACCCCGAGACGAAGCGTATGTACGTAAAGTCATGGGACAAGGGATACTTCATCTACGACCCGAAGGCCGGGAAACTCATCAACATGCCCTTCGGCTATATGGAGGGTGAGTTTCCGAAGGAGTTCGGCATCATGTGCTATGCCCGTTCAAAGGAAGGCATGCTGCTGGTGTCGAACCTGGGTGAGCTGATGTGCATTGACGACCAGAAGGGCAAGGTGCTGTGGAAAGAGAACTATGTGAGGCGCAGCCTGCAAGACACCTATAACGACTATTGGCTCTACTACGACAAGGATGGCATTACGTGGGTCATCACCCACTCTACGGGTACCTATATCTATGTGCCCCAGGACAAGCGCTGGTACACGTCACTGACAGAACTGATGCGTGCCAAGGGCTTTCAGAATGTGCCCGACGACATCTTCGTCTGGGAGGTGCGTTACGACAAGAAGGGCTATCTGTGGGTGGCTACAGACCACATGGGTGTGCTGCTGCTTGACTTCAAGAACAAGGAATGGCGTCAGTTTACCAACGTAAAGGGCGACGAGACCTCCTTGCCCGACATCACGGCCAAGCATCTCTACGAGGATCAGCTGGGGCGTATGTGGGTAGCAACCTACAAGAACGGCGTGGCGATGAGTGCCGATGCCATGTCGAACTTCTCAAGCCTGGAGCTGGGCGACATCAATGCCATCACGGAGGACCTTGACGGCCACTACTGGCTGGGACTGAACTCCGGTGGCATTCTGAAGGTCAATCCCGTGACGATGGAGATCGAGGAACGCTACGACAAGCACAGCATGGGCGCGATGAACGACGTCATCGTAGGCAGCTATACGGCCAAGGATGGTACGCTGTGGTTCGGTACATGGGAGGGTGGCCTCATCTCTTATTGCAACGGACAGTGGAAGAACTATACGGCAGCTATGCCGGGCAGTGCCTTCGCGACCAACAATGTGTGGGGAATCACCGAAGACTACTGGGGAAACATCTGGGCCGGCGTACTGGGCGGCGGCGTAGTACGCATCGACAAGAAGACAGGCAGCCAGCGTTCCTGGACCACCAAGAACTCCACCATCAAGACCGACTGGACCAACAGCATATCGAGGGCAGCCAACCAATGTATATTATTAGGAAACTCTGAATACTGCACGCTGGTGAACCCCCAGACCATGAAACTGATCAACATACCGCTGCCCCACGACGAAACATCCTATACCATATCGGCATCTACTACACAGGCGGTGATGGATGCCAGAGGGCTCATCTGGCAGGGATCCGCATCGGGTGTCAACGTATTCGACCGCAAGACGGGACAAAGTACGCTGCTCGACATGAGGTCAGGCTTCTATGGCAACAGCGTCGTAGCGTTGACGGAAGATTCGCGTGGCACGATATGGGCAGTGACGGATCATGGAGTCTCGAATATCACCCCCCAGCAGGAAAATGGCATCTGGACGTTTGCCGTGCGCAGCTATAACGAACGCGACGGTCTGCAGCCAGGCCCCTTTAACCAGCGTGCTGTCTATTACTCGAAGAAAGGCATGTTGTTGGTTGGCGGACAGGACGGTCTGGACATCATCAACACACGCGAGCTGGCCAACAGCAGCAAGGAGGAGAAACCTGTTTTCAGCGGACTGGTCATCTACAACAAGCTTATCGAGGCAGGTCATGAATACGACGGGCATGTCATCTTGAAGAAGGCTTTGTTCAAATGCGATGAACTGAACCTGAAATACGACGAGAACCACTTTACCATCCAGATGGCTTCTGACGATGGCGGTGTGAAAAACGGCACACGTTTCATCTACCGGCTGGAGGGCTATGACGACACCTGGGTGAAGACAGAGGCCGTGAATCCCAACATCAGCTACATGGGACTTCCAGAAGGTTCATATACCCTTTGCGTACGCATGTTCAAGGATGACGGCACGATGGGCGAACATGAAAGCCGCCTCGACATCACCATCGGTTCACCCTGGTATCGCTCCTGGTGGGCTTGGCTGCTCTACCTGCTACTGGCGGCAGGAGCCTTGTGGATGCTGATCTTTGGCGTTTTTAAACGAAAGCGGCACTTTTGTTGAAGAAGACCTTAGCTTTTGCTATAGGAAAACCTTTGATTTTGTTGAAGGAGACCTTTGCCTTTGTTGAAGGAAACCTTTGCCTTTGTTGAAGAAGACTTTTACTCTTGCTGAATGTCTTATTTTAAATAAGACAAAGAGAATTGTGCGATAATTCTCCTCGAATTACCGCACAATTCAACCCGTTTGGAGGCACTTATTATTTTACCCTTTCGATGATCTCTTCGATGGTGAGCATCTGCTGTTCACCCGTTTCCATATTCTTCAGCGTCAGCTTGCCCTCGTTCATCTCGTTCTCTCCTGCAAGCACGACGAAAGGTATCTGCTTGGCGTTGGCATACGACATCTGCTTCTTCATCTTGGCACTGTCGGGATACAACTCGGCACGAATGCCTCGTGCGCGTACCATATTTATATATGGCAGGCAGTAGGCAGTCTCCTTCTCACCGAAGTTGATGAAAAGCAGCTGCGTAGTGTTCACACTCTCCTTGGGATAGAGGTCGAGCTGGTTGAGCACGTCATAGATGCGGTCGGCACCAAACGAGATGCCCACGCCGGAGAGCCCGGGCATGCCGAAGATACCCGTCAGATTGTCATAGCGTCCGCCACCAGTGATGCTGCCCATCTCAACATCGAGTGCCTTGACCTCGAAGATGGCACCGGTGTAGTAGTTCAGACCGCGGGCCAGAGTCAGATCGAGCTGAAGCTCATTCTTCAATTGAGAATTGAGATTTGAGATTTGAGAATGATGATTACCGCCAAGTACACCAAGAATATAACGCAGTTCCTCCACGCCCTTCAGACCAGTCTCACTGTCCTTCAGGACTTCGGCGATGGTCGAGAGTTTCTCGTCGTTGGTTCCAGAGAGCATGATGATGGGTTGCAGCTTGGCTATCTGTTCCTCAGTCAGCCCGTCCTCGCGAAGCTCCTGGTTGACATTGTCAATACCAATCTTGTCAAGCTTGTCGATGGCGACGGTGATATCCACAATCTTGTCGGCAGCACCGATAACCTCGGCAATGCCAGAAAGGATCTTGCGGTTGTTGATCTTGATCTGCACGCGAATACCGAAGCGGCTGAATACCGTATCGATAATCTGCATCAGTTCCACCTCGTTGAGTAGCGAGTCACTGCCTACCACGTCGGCATCACACTGATAGAACTCACGGTAGCGGCCTTTCTGCGGACGGTCGGCACGCCACACGGGCTGAATCTGATAGCGCTTGAAGGGCAGCTGCAGCTCCTCGCGGTGCATCACCACGTAACGGGCGAAGGGAACGGTCAGGTCGTAGCGCAGACCTTTCTCACACATCTTGGAGGCAAGATGATTTGAGATTTGAGGATTGAGATTTGAGATTTGTGATATATCCTCATCCGTCAGTTTTGAGAGGAAATCGCCAGAATTGAGTACCTTAAACAGAAGTTTGTCGCCTTCCTCGCCGTATTTGCCCATCAGCGTCTGCAGCGTCTCCATAGCAGGAGTCTCTATCTGCTGGAAGCCATAGAGTGCATAGACCTGACGGATGGTATCAAAGATATAGTTGCGCTTGGCCATCTCGATGGGACCGAAGTCGCGAGTTCCTTTGGGAATAGTTGGTTTCATAACTATATTAAACATTAATTCTATCGTCTCTCGATGGTTTGTTCCCTGTCGGGACCAATGGAAATGATGACAATGGGGGTCTCAAGCTCCTTTTCGAGGAACTGGATGTAATCACGGAAAGCCTTGGGGAACTGCTCTTCCGAGGTAAACTTCGTCATATCGGTCTGCCAGCCGGGCAGCTCCTCATAGACCGGTTCAATGCCCTGCTCGATGTTGTAGGGGAAGTCACGGGTCTCCACTCCATTCACCTTATAGGCTGTACATGCCTTGATGGTGGGGAAGCCGTCAAGCACGTCACTCTTCATCATGATGAGCTTCGTGACACCGTTAACCATGATGGCATAACGCAGTGCCACGAGGTCTATCCATCCGCAGCGACGCTCACGACCCGTCACGGCACCATACTCATGACCGAGGGCGCGAATCCTGGCTCCCGTCTCGTCAAACAGCTCCGTGGGGAACGGGCCGGCACCGACGCGGGTACAATAGGCTTTCATGATGCCATAGACGTCACCGATCTTGTTGGGACCGATACCCAGACCCGTGCAGGCTCCTGCACAGATAGTGTTGCTGGAGGTGACAAACGGATAACTGCCGAAATCGACATCAAGCATCGTACCCTGCGCACCCTCGCACAGCACACTCTTGCCGCTACGCAGTATGCGATTGATCTCATGCTCAGAATCGACGATGGGGAACTGGCGCAGATACTCAACGCCCTCGAGCCACTTCTTCTCAACTTCAACAAACTCTGAACTGTCAACACTAAAATCCAAACTCTTCAGGATAGCCTCATGGCGGGCCTTGGCTGCAGCATACTTCTCGTCGAAGTTCTCCAGAATGTCGCCCACACGCAGACCGTTACGACTTACCTTGTCCGTATAGGTAGGACCGATGCCCTTACCCGTCGTGCCCACCTTGTTCTTGCCTTTCTGCGCCTCGTAGGCAGCATCGAGCACACGATGGGTCGGCATAATCAGGTGAGCCTTCTTCGAGATATGCAGGCGTGAGCGCAGCTCATGACCGCTGGCCTCCAGTGCCTTGGCCTCTTCCATAAACAGATCGGGGGCCAGCACCACACCATTACCGATGATATTTACCTTGCCTCCCTGAAAGATTCCCGAGGGAATGCTGCGAAGCACATATTTCTGACCTTCGAACTCCAGCGTATGACCGGCATTCGGACCGCCCTGAAAACGGGCTATCACGTCGTAATTGGGAGTCAGCACATCAACGACTTTGCCTTTTCCCTCATCTCCCCACTGAAGACCCAGCAGGACATCTACTTTTCCTTGATTCACCATTATTATTTACGATTTAACGATTTTCTATTTTCGATTTAATACTACAGCGGCAGCCACCTGTTAACTATAGACTGCTCACTATTTTACGATTTCTTCGGTATCTGCTGCTGTTTTCGCTGACGCGTAAGCTTGGCCTGACAGGTGCTGCATATCCCATAGATGTAGAGTGCAAACCCGTCCTTGTGAAAACGCTTGAGATGTTGTCTGTTGATTACCTTGGTGATTTCTGCCGATTTCAACTCGGTCACCTTGCCGCACATAGTACACACCTGATGGCTGTGGCCATTGTTGTCGTAGCAGGCCTCATAGTGGGTGGTGCCCTGAAAGCGGTGACGGACGATCAGACGCAATTCAAGAAACAGCTTCAACGTGTTGTAAAGCGTGGCACGACTCACGGGAAAGTTATCCTCGTTAGCCAGTTTATCTCCCAACTCGTCGAGTGTGAAATGCCCGTCGATATCATATACCGCATCAAGTATCGCATAGCGTTCAGGCGTCTTGCGATGATTGTTCAACTCAAGATAGTTGGTCAGTATCTGTCTGACCGAGGGCTTTGCATTCTGTTTCATATTTTGCGTTGGTCTGTCAAAAAGCCGTGCAAAGGTACGAAATAAATATCAATTACGGATTATGAATTATGAATTTTTATATCTTTGTTTATAAAAAGTCTAAATTAAGGCGTTTCAGTACTGATTTCGCCATACGTTCGTAAATCAGTCCCAGCTCCGCGAAACGCCGCACGCTCTGCATGGCGGCCTTTCTGACGGGCAGCGACGAGCCTTGCAACGCCACTTCCAACTGGTCGAGATACTCGTTAATGCCCCGTTCGTTGGGTTCCTGACCGTTCATGAACAAACGGGTCAGCACATGGAAACCGCATAACTGCTCCAGCTCCTTGTCTGACGCCATCCACTGATAAGCCTTCGCCGCCGCGTAGGGCAAATGCTGGAAAAGATTCAGCGATGCCTGTTCGGCCATCTCCTGCGAGGGCATCTGCTCCATCCAAATGTCGATAACCTCAGGCAGCACCTCATCGGCAGGCATTAGCATGGTAGCCAGAATCTTACATTCGCGCACGTCTTCCTTCCACAGGGCAATGGCTAATAGTTTGAGGTTTGAGGTTTGAGGTTTGAGATTTGAGGTTTCTTGAGACCTGCGGAACAAACGCCCCTTCGGGTCGAGCGGAAGTTTGAGGTTTGAGGTTTGCGCCTTGATCTCTTCCGCCTTTTCACGGAGCATGGGCAGCGAGGCTCCCCAGTTGATTTTGTAGTTCAAGCCTTTGTCGCGCATGGACTGGGCGGTCTTGCCATCCATCAATTGGCGAAACGACTGCTTGATTTCCTTTATCTGGGAAGGAATATCGTGGGGCTCATGGGACTCATGGGACTCATGGGGCTCATGAGGCACATGAGGCACATGGGAATTATGGGGATTATGAGTTTCTACACTATACTCGCGACTGTAGCGAAGCATCTGGGCGGCATAGTCCTCACTGTAATCTACTGTGATGTCGATGATGCTGCCCTCGCTGTCGCGTACCGGTTTCAGCACTGGGTTGATGAAGCCCTTGTAAGGTGCCAGGTTCAGACGTTCATAACGGCGAAGCACCTCTGCATGCAAGTCCTCATCGACCGAAATGGCATATTGTTCCACTAACCGCCGGGCCGCCTCATAGTCGCCCTCGCTCTTGATGCGCTGCACCTCAGCCAGCAGACGGGCAATGAGGCCGCGCAGTGCATCGTAGTCAGTGATACTCACGAAGGTCTTGCCTTCACGGTGAATCATCTGTATGCAGTCGCCCTGTGCATAGCACCAGCGGGCAATGAGTGCGCGGTTTCGCATGTGTGCCTCTTCAATCTGATGACCAGGTTTAATACGGGTCAGCTGTGTCATCAGGCCATTCATCATATAAGTATAGTACTGTGACTTATAGGCCTCCATGTCAGGTGTCAGCCCCAGCTCCACAAGTTTCGGGTCGGCAATATAGTAAAGTGCGAAGAGGTCGGCACGGGCTTCCTCGATGGTGTTGCCGTATGCCTTCAGCGCATCGGGATCGGTACCTGGCAGCAGCTGTCCGCTCCCGTGTCCCAGACACTCATGCAGGTCGGTATGCAAGTCGTCGCACACGTCACCGTATTTCCGTATCAGCTCCAGGGTCGCCTCATCGATGACAAACTCCTCCTGGAAGCCGTTGCCGTGAGCGGCACGGTTGTAGGCCTCCGTGATGTTACCGATGGTGATGCTCTTCGAGCCATACTGTGCACGTATCCAGTCGGCATTGGGCAGATTGATACCAATGGCTGTCGAAGGATATTCCTCGCCGCCGAGCATTGCCGCACAGATGACATTCGCCGTCACGCCTTTCACCTCTGGCTTGCGGAAACGCGGATCGACGGGCGAGTGATCCTCAAACCACTGCGCGTTGCTGCTGATAGTCTGCGTGCGTTTGGTAGCCTCCAGATCCTTGTACTCTACAAGGCCTTCCCACGTGGCTTTGAGTCCAAGCGGGTCGCCATATACCTCGATAAAGCCGTTGATGAAATCTATCTGTCCGTCCAGCTCGCGAACCCATTCGATACAATAGGCATCGAAGACACTGGGGTCGCCTGTCTCGTAGTAACTGATAAGCAGACCGATGACCTTATGCTGCTGTTCATTCTCGCAGACCTCCTGCGCCTTGCGCAGCCAATGGACAATATGTGCTATGGTTTCCCCATAACGCCCTCCGATACGCCACACATCTTCTTCTATGCGGCCGTTACGCTTGACGAGGGTTGAGTTGAGGGGAAATCTCAACTCGCACTGTTCCACCTCCTGCTGTGTCACGCCGTCGTAGAAATTGCAGGCAGAAGTAACGACAAGGTCTTCGCCGTCAGCTTTGTTCACACGTTTCGGGAAGAATGCCGGATCGAAGATGACACGCTCCAAAGCTCCCTCTTCAGTCCCTCCGAGGGGAGAAACCTGACGAAGATATTCTGGTGAGAAATCCGGCATGAACTTCTCACAGCCGTAATGATGGTAGATGCCGTTAGAGAACCACACACGCTTGAGGTAGGTTTCCAGAGCACGAAACTCCTCCGTATCACGGTCAATGGTCCCGCTGGTGTAAATCTGTTCCAACAACCTGCGTATCTGCAGATTGTAGCGTCCGTTCTGGTCGAATGTGATGTCACGTCCCCAAAGCGTCGCCTCCGACAGGTAATAGATATATTCCTTCTGACGCAGCGTCAGGTTCTCAAAGCCATTCAGACGGTAGCGCAGCATCTGCACATCGGCAAAACGCTCTTTCGTTGCATATTCAAATGTTGTCATGTCTCCATTTATATTTTCAGGCAGCAAAGGTACAAAATTTCGATGAAGTAAGGATAAAAACACACTCATTATTTATAGGGCGAAAGAAAAAAAGGCGTAAATCATTTTGTGCTTTCGTCAGAAATACATATCTTTGCACAATTCTATTAAATAACATCAATATGAAACACTTTCTTTTAACCATTATCATGCTGGTTGCAGCTACACTGACGACATCAGCCAGTCCCATCGGAAGAGACAAGGCCCTTCAACTGGCCAACCGTTTTTTAGCAGGTTCCTCCGCACAGGGTATTGGAAGACACGCTGCGCCTGTCAACCATCAGTTAAACTATAAAGACCTGGGGTATAAGAATTTACACGTTTTCACCGACGAGCAGAACGGTGGCTTTGTCATCGTAGCAAATGATGACTGCATCGATCCGGTGCTCGCCTATAGCCATACGGGGCGGATTGACCCTGCCAACATGCCCGAACAGCTGCAGGTGTTGCTGTCGGGCTATAATGACCAGATGAATCTGGTTACGAGCAACACGGCCTATGTACCGGCGGTTCCAACTTCCGGACGCAAGGTTATCAAACCGCTGATTGAAGCGTTGTGGCACCAGTATCCGCCACTGACCTATCGCCTACCCTACGACGACGCCCGTGGACATTCTACGCTCGTGGGGTGCGTGGCGCTTTCACTGGCCGAAATCATGCACTACTACAAGTACCCCACAGGTACTACACAGACCATACCAGCCTACACCACGGCCACTCAAGGATACGAGATGGCTGCGCTGCCTCCAACAACCTTTGACTACGACAAGATGCACCTGAACTACTGGCAGACATACGACGCGCCCGACATGACTGACGAGTCGCTGCAGGAGGTCACCAAGCTGCTGCTCTACTGCGGCTGTGCCTTGCA
This sequence comes from uncultured Prevotella sp., assembly GCA_905236875.1. GTDB lineage: Bacteria > Bacteroidota > Bacteroidia > Bacteroidales > Bacteroidaceae > Prevotella. Next base: position 16,307 of record CAJOQT010000016.1, read on the forward strand.
GATGGACTATTCGGCTGGCGGGTCGGCTGCCGTATTCGACTTAGAGCTTATTTCCAAGTACTTCGGCTTTGACAAGGGAGCCTGTCGCCGTTATGCTGCCAACTACTCGCAAGATGTCTGGGAGGAAATGGTCTATCAGGAGCTGGCTGCCGGCCGGCCAGTACCCTACTCTGCCGGAGCTGTCGGCAACCAGAACCACACGTTCATCATTGACGGTTACGACGGACAGGGCTATTTCCACGGTAACTACGGTGACATCGGCGGCCAAGACAGCAACAGCATATTCTGCAAATTAGGTGTGATGGACGACTGTCTGACCCAAACAGGAAGAGTCTTCTTCAGCGGCTATAACGTAGGACAGGCCGCCATTTTCGGATTCCAGCCCGACAAGGGTGGCACACCTGTCGCCTCGGAGTCGCATCCCGGCTACCCGTCAACTGGTCTGAACGTCAGTAAGGTGACATACTACACCCCATACGCAGGCGAGCGTCTGAAGGTACTTGTTGACTATTCCAACCAGGGAAACAGTCACGAGAACCTGCTCTTCTTGTGGATTGACAACTACCTGCGTGGTGGTGTCGGCACCTATACCGACCCCGGGCAACAGGGACAGAGCTTTATCTTCACGGGTGCACCCAACGCAGGAACACACAGTGTCAAGATTACCTCTGACTACGAAGGCAACAACGTGCTCTATACAGGAAGCGTTACCATTACGGAGGCTCCAAAATGTACCCTGGAGGTCACTGACAGACAGACAGAAGGACTGGATGCCGACCATAATATAAGTGACATCCTTAAAGTGACACTGACAGTAAAGAACACTGGCTCAACAACCTTCTGCAACCTGCTTGACGGTTTTCTGTATGCATTTGAGCTGGATCCGGCAGGAGACCTCTTCGATGACTATATTGATGACGAGGCCAACGGCTATCCCACGGGTGTCTGGACCAAACCGTATTTCCTCTGGCTCGAACCCGGACAGAGTCAGGTGCTGACGTTCGAGTTCGGTCAGGGAGTGTCGCTGAAACCAGGCTTCCGCTACATTCCAACCGTCTGGTACTACAATAACGGAGGGCAATATGTCACCATCTATGGCGCTAACTTTGACGACGGATTCTTCTTTGTGGGCGATGCAAACGGCATCTCAACCATTGAGCGGCCAGCCACAACCGACGGCAACATCTACTACGATTTGCAAGGACGCCGCATTGACACCAATACGCCGCCAAGAGGCATCTACATCTATCAAGGTCACAAGATTGTGATTAAGTAAAAAAGCTTCGTCCTCCCGTCTCAGAACCTTAGTAAACACAGGGGTCCTGAAACGGGAGGACGAAGGTAATAAGGGGCTTACTCTATTCCGAAAAGCACTTTCAGGCCACCGTCAACACCCGAGAATCCCATGAAGGCCAGCGAGAGCAGACCGGCAGCAACCAGCACGATAGCTGTACCGCGCATGCCCTTAGGGATGTCAGACAGTTCCATCTGCTCACGCATGCCGGCAAAAACGGTCAGCGCGAGGCCAAAACCTATGGCTGTCGAGAAGGCATAGACGATGCTTTGCAAGAGGTCGAAGTCTTTCTGTATGACGAGGATGGCCACACCCAGCACAGCGCAGTTGGTGGTGATGAGCGGCAGGAAGATACCCAGTGCCTGATAGAGAGCAGGCGACACCTTCTTGAGGATAATCTCCACCATCTGTACCAATGAGGCGATGACAAGGATAAACGCGATGGTCTGCAGGTACTGTAGTCCGAACTGGTCGAGCACGAATTTCTGCACCAGATAGGTGACAATGGTGGCAAGCGTGAGCACAAAGGCCACAGCAGCCGACATACCAAGTGAGGTGCTCACCTTCTTCGACACACCGAGGAACGGGCAGATGCCGAGGAACTGCGACAGAATGATATTATTGACGAATATCGCCGAAATGAAAATCAGTATGTATTCCATATTCTTATGCCTTTCTTAATTTATTTACTATCGCTACCAAGAAGCCCAATGTGATGAAGGCACCCGGAGGCAAGACAAAAAGCAGGATGTTGTAGGTTTCAGACAACAGGGTGAAGCCGAATACAGAACCGGCTCCCAGCACCTCTCGACAGATACCCAGCAACGTCAGACCAAGCGTAAATCCCAAGCCGATACCGATGCCATCGAACAACGATGCAAGAGGCGACTGCTTGGCAGCGAATGCCTCAGCACGGCCGAGAATCACACAGTTCACCACGATAAGCGGGATAAAAAGACCCAACGACGCATCGATGTCGGGCAGATAAGCCTTGATGAAGAGCTGCAGGATGGTAACAAAGGCTGCAATCACGACAATGAACACGGGTATGCGCACCTTGTCGGGTGTCAGTGACTTCAGACAACTGATGACCACATTGGTGCAGATAAGTACAGCCATCGTAGCCAGACCCATCGACAGACCATTCATGGCAGATGTCGTGGTAGCCAGCGTAGGACACATACCAAGCATCAGGACGAACGTGGGGTTCTCCTTGACGATGCCATTTTTGATGATATTGATATAATTCATAATGATGATGTTTGAATTTCGAAGGTTGATGTGTGCGTTTCACGCAGGTTGAAGTTTCATGTTTGAAGTTTACTTCTAACTTCGTACTTTCAACTTGCCAAAGGCAACACTTCGCCCATCGTACTTCTTATTTCTTACTTCTTTTTCGTAGCACCTGTTTCTGAGTCAGTGGCAGGTGTGGCCTTGTAAGCCTTATACGCATTGTTCACTGCCAGGAGGAAGGCACGGCTGGTAATGGTCGAGGCAGTGATTGCATCCACATCACCCTCACCGCCCTTAGTCACACCGAGCTTGAAGGTTGCAGGGTCTTTACCGATGATGTCGCCCTTACCGCCCTTATGGAACCATTTGTCGGCCTTGGCGCCCAAACCAGGTGTCTCTGCCGTCTCAAGAATGGTATAACCCAGTATCTTGCCTTCAGGGTTGAAGCCCACCAGCACCTTGAGGTCGCCTCCGAAGCCGCCTGTAGTACTCTCTACGGCTGCACCGAGGTCATGTCCCTGTGCGTCCTGTGTCTGATAGATGATATAGGTAAGCTCCTTGCCCTTTGCACCGTTCTGACGAACGGTATCCGTCTTTGCGACGGTTAACCCGTCACAAGCCATAACAGTCTTGATGCCGTCGGCCAGCGCCTTCTCCTTCTGTTCGCTGATAGGGCCACTGGTCAGGTGGTTCACGTAAGCCAGGATGCCGCCCATGACGACAGCTACTCCCGTGAGCACCAGCACCATATTCAATAATGATGATTCAAGTTTCTTCACCATGATATTTACGATTTAGAGATTTTCGACTTACGATTTAGCAGGTTGCTCACCGAACCGTTTGGGTTTCACATACATATTAATAATAGGTGTGAACGCATTCATGATGAGAATGGCGAACGACATACCCTCGGGATAACTGCCCCAGTTGCGGATGACGAGTGTCAGCACACCAATGGAGATACCGTAGATGATCTGTCCCTTCGGTGTCATCGGCGAGGTCACATAGTCGGTAGCCATGAAGATGGCACCAAGCATCAGACCACCGCTCAAGATGACCGTCAGGGGATCGGCATAGACGGGATTGGCCAAATGGAACAAAGCAGCCAGCACAAAGACTGTACCGATGATACTGACGGGAATGTGCCAAGTGATAATCTTCTTCCACAGCATGTATGCCAGACCTAACAGCAAGGCCAACGCGCATATCTCGCCAATGGTTCCTGCACCTTCCATATAACCGTGACCAATAAATACTGACAAGGCATCGGGAACATTCTTCAAGTCTTCCAAATTACCTGTCTTGATAGCCTCCTTCATATAATAAAGAGGTGTGGCTCCTGTCTCCGCATCCAGATAGCTCAAGCGCTGACCAATCTTCGGCCAACTGGTCATCTGTGCAGGGAACGAGACGAGCAGGAAGCAACGTCCCACCAATGCGGGGTTAAAGATGTTCTGTCCCAGACCGCCAAATGACATCTTACCCACGCCGATGGCAACCAGCGCACCGATAATGATGATCCAGATGGGGAGGTTTGACGGCAGGTTGAAGCCGAGCAGAAGACCCGTCAGGGCTGCCGAACCGTCGAGCACGGTATTCTGCTTGCGACCAAGGATGAACTTATTGATGGCCCACTCAAAAAGAACGCAGGCTATGACGCTCGTTGCACAGACAATGGCAGAGCCGATTCCGAAGAACCAGAACGATACCAACAACGCAGGCAACAGGGCGATGATAACCCCGTACATGTTGCGTTCGACAGTATCGCTGCCGTGTGCATGAGGCGATAATGAAACGATTAATTTACTCATTGTATGGATTTTCGATTTTCTGATTTTCGATTTTCAACTTACTTCTTAGCTGCGCGACTGCGAATGATTCCCATAACAGTGGCCTTACCCAGACGGATATTGTCGAGCAGGGGACGATGGGCAGGACAGGTGAACTGACATGAGCCGCACTCGATACAGCTGACGATATCCTCTGCTTCGGCACGTTCCCAGTTCTGGACGGCAGAAAGCTTGGCCAGCAGATAAGGCTCCAGCCCCATCGGACAGGCACCGACACACTTCGCACAGCGGATGCACGGCTGCGGTTCCTTGCGGCGTGCCTCATCGCCACTGATGACAGTCACGGAGTTCGTTCCCTTGCAGATGGGCACTTCGGTCGAGGTGAGCGCCTTGCCCATCATCGGACCACCTGCCAGCAGTTTGTTATCACCTTCAGGCATGCCGCCACATAGGTCAATCAACTGCTGCATCGGCGTACCCATACGGACGAGGAAGTTGCCGGGGTTCTGCAGACGCTTGCCCGTCACGGTGGTATAGCGTTCGAAGAGCGGCTTACGCTTCATCACAGCCTCATAGACAGCAAAGGCTGTTCCCACGTTCTGCACGATGGCACCCACATTGACAGGAATAGCAGGCGGAGCAGGTACCTGACGGCGGATCACAGCATCGACAAGCTGTTTCTCACCGCCCTGCGGGTAGCGTTGCTTCAGGGGGACGACCTCAACCTGGTATTCCGAAGCGGAGAACACCTCGGCACACTTCTGGGTAAGCAGGTCGATGGCTGCGGGCTTGTTGGTCTCGATACCAATATAACCCTTCGTGACTTTTGCAGCTTTCATCAGCAGCTCCAGACCGACAAGAATCTCATCGGCCTTCTCCATCATCAAACGATAGTCGGCAGTGATATACGGTTCACACTCTACAGCATTGATAATCACACACTCTGCCTTGGCCGTAGGCGGCGGAGTGAGTTTGATGAAGGTGGGGAAGCCAGCGCCTCCCATACCTGTAACACCAGCCACCTTGACGCGCTCCACGATTTCCTCGGGAGTCAGCTCAGGATGGTCGGCGACCTTCTCCAGCCTATCGGAGCGGTCAATACTCTCTTCCCACTCGTCACCTTCTACATTAATAATAATAACAGGCTTGCGGTAGCCGGTAGCATCGATAGCAGAATCGACCTTGAAGACGGTACCGCTGACCGACGAATAGATGGGAGCCGACACGAAGCCTCCAGCCTCAGCCAGCAGCGTGCCCACCTTCACCTTGTCACCTTTCTTGACGACAGGCTTGGCAGGAGCACCGATATGCTGCGAAAGCGGGAAGATGGCCTGCTTGGGCAGCGGAGCCACCTGGGTAGCCACCTCGTGCGTCAGTTTGTTTTCTTCGGGGTGTACACCACCGATACTGAATGTTTTTGCGTTGATCATGCTTGTGCCTCCTTTTCTTTAGCGGGTTCAACTTTTTCTACGACGGGAGAACCGTCGGACACACTAACCGCCGGAGTTTCCGGCTTGGGTTTCGGAGCCGGGAAGTTCACAGCGTGAATGGCCTTCGTCGGACAGACGGCCACACACTTCTTACACAGGCGGCACTTCGTAAAGTCGATATACGAGACGTTGTTCTCGACAGTGATAGCGCCAAAAGGACATTCCTTCTCACACTTGCCACAACCTATACAGGCAGCCTTGCAGGCCTTCATGGCAGCAGGTCCCTTGTCCTTGTTGACACAGCTGACATAGACGCGACGACCCTTCGGGCCCTTCTTACGCAACTCGATGATGTGACGCGGGCAAGCCTTCACACAGGCTCCACACGACGTACACTTCTCCTCGTCAACCTCGGGCAGCCCCGTCTCGGGATTCATGTGGATGGCATCAAACTGGCATGCAGCCACACAGTCGCCACAACCCAGACAGCCAAAGCCACAACCCGTCTCACCGGCGCCGCAGGCATTCATGGCAGCACAGGTACGCAGACCGTTGTACTCTGAAGTACGCTGACGCAACTCGCACGTACCATTACATCTCACTACGGCAACCATCGGTTCCGTATTGGCAATGGCCATACCCAGAAGGTCAGCAACCTTGCCCATCACCTCACTTCCGCCCACAGGACACTTCAGACCGTCGAGGCTTCCAGCATCAGCACCCTTGACGAGAGCATCAGCCAGTCCGCCACATCCGGCAAATCCGCAACCGCCACAGTTGGCACCAGGCAAGGCCTCGGTCACCTGTGCGATACGCGGGTCTTCATAGACGGCAAATTTCTTGGAGCAGACAAACAGCACAAGCGCAGCTATCAGTCCGATAGCGCCAAGCACTGCGACTGCAATCAAAATGAAATCCATAAAAAATTTTACGATTTAACTATTTACTATATATTATTTATTCTTCAATCCAGAACGCCAGCCGTTTCTGCAAACGCCCACGAGTGAGCCATAATACGGCATAATAGGGTAACAGCGCAGCCAGTCCGCACAGGGCAGCCACTCCTTCCCTACCCGTCACTCCCAACACCGTCAACAAAACGGCCAACATGACAAGCAGCGGCAGACCGAATGCCAACAGCAGAGCGCGAGTCGCCATCTGCTGAGAGGCAGCGACATTCACCACGTCCCCGACCTTCCATCGGGAGGTGTCGGCATTGAATACATCGACAATCTTCTCTTTCGACTCTGCAGCATTGCAGTATCCCGCCACCTTACAGGCAGCACAAGCCGAAGTCTGCACGATACGAACTCGCACTGTACTTCCCTCTATACTTTCTACAACACCAGCATGTGTAACCCGATTGTTCATTGAACAGTTTTTAAGTCTCTGCAAAGGTACGAAAAAGTTGAGAGTTAAGGGTTGAAAGTTGAAAGTTTTTTATAAAAAAAGTCGTAATCGTTTGCAATTATCATATACTTTTCTTACTTTTGCAGCAAATATACAAGCAAGACGTAAAATGAAAGCAACTGAACAAACCATTCAGCAGATAGAAAGAGCCATCCGGAAGGTTGCGGAGAAATTCCCCGCTACCGAGGAAGCGACTGCGATGACGGACATCCATCTGCGTGTCACCCAGGAGTCTGGCGAGCTGGTCGCCTTCGACGATGAAGACAATGAGATCAACCGAGCCGTCATTGAGCAGTGGATTGACAACAAGGACGAAGACTTCTACGAGTCGGTGACAGCTACTCTGCGCAACTTACTGCACACTGACCTGCACGACATGATCGAGAAGATGTCGATCCTACGGCCCTTTGCCTTCGTGCTTGAGGATGATGACCATGAACACATTGCCGAGCTCTATTGTGCTGACGGTGACACCATTATCCTCAATGGTGAACTGTTGCCTAACCTTGACAAAGACCTTGACGACTTCCTCGATCAACTGATTAAAGCATAACCCATGAGAATAGATATCATTACGGTATTGCCCGAAATGATTGAGGGTTTCGTTCACGAGTCTATCCTGGCCCGTGCAGAGAAGAAAGGTCTGGCAGAGATACGTCTTCACAACCTTCGTGACTATACTCTCGATAAATGGCGCCGCGTAGATGACTATCCATACGGCGGGAGTGCGGGTATGGTGATGCAATGCGAGCCCATTGACCGCTGCATCACAGCCCTGAAAGCTGAACGCGACTACGATGAGGTCATCTTCACCTCGCCTGACGGTGAACGCTTTGACCAGCATATAGCCAACGAACTGTCGCTGAAAGGGAACCTGATTATCCTTGCCGGGCACTACAAAGGCATTGACCAGCGCGTACGTGACCATCTGATTACCCGTGAGATCAGCATCGGCGACTTCGTGCTGACCGGCGGAGAACTGGTGGCAGCGATGATTGCCGATGCCATCGTCCGCGTGGTTCCCGGTGTCATTGGCGACGAGCAGAGCGCCCTCTCCGACTGTTTTCAGGACGACATCCTGGCAGCGCCCATCTATACCCGTCCCGCCGATTACAAAGGATGGAAGGTGCCAGAGATTCTACTCAGCGGCAATGAGGCAAAAATCAGGGAGTGGGAACTGGAACAGGCTATGGAACGTACACGAAGACTGCGCCCCGACCTGCTGAAAGAAGACTGACTACCAGTCGAAGACATTACGGAGTATCCACCAAAGAACTGTGGAAACAAAGAAAAACACGACTATCACATAGACCGTCATATCAGTCATCTTGCGCGAGACCCACTTGTGCCATCCTTCCCATATCAATAAAAACATGACGACAGGAAACACGGTTAACAAGTAGGCATTGTAATGAAAAGCAGTAACAAAATCCAAATGCAACAGGCTGTGGAGCATCCGTTGTGATCCACAGCCTGGGCATTTATAACCTGTCAATTGATATAACCTACATTTGGGAAACCATCCTTCTGCCGAAGGGTCGTAGAAGAAATAGACAACAGCTCCCACGACGACGGCAATCAGGATGAATGCCCAAATGTAACGTTTCATGTGTATAGTTTTTCCGCTTGGGAAACAGATTACATGTTAGAAGCAACACCTGCTACAAAGTAGAAGATACCGGCAATAATCTCGAGTACCATACCGACACCGAAGATGATAAAGCCAATCTTAACATACTTGGCAGCCTTGTCGCTTGACTCCTGCGCTGCAGCATAGTTGCCTGCACGATAGAGACCGTCAATCTTGTTTGATTCAAGCATACCCATAAGACCGAACGCGCCAGGAAGAAGACCCGGACACAAACCACAGCAGAAAAGAGAAACCGCCATCAGGATGATGGATGGAGTCTTTGAATCCTTCGGGGCTGGTCCGAAGTCCTGAACATTGTCCTCAGGAGCAGAATAGCTGTTCTGATACTGTGGCTGTGCTTCTGCCTGCGGCCGGGGTTCAGGCTGGGGAGCGGGCTGCTGGGCTGGCTGTGGAGCAAACAAAGCCTGCAGTTCAGTTACTTGACTGGCGGGTGTCCAGTTGGCCATACCGTCCGTCCACACATTGGTCTCGGGAGTAATTCCTTTTGCAGCGAGCTGGTCGAGCGTGAACGGACCTGCCTGCTGATTGTTTTCAACAATGTAATAAGTTGCCATATCTTAATCGTAATAATTTAAATTCACATTGCAAAAGTAATCATTAATTTACATTTCACCAAGCATTCTGCCAATTATTTGCACAAAAACACAACATTTCGTCCAATCCACCATATCAAGATAACGGCAAGAACCGTCCATATAACCAGCGGCTGGTGTACTTTCACATATAAGCCCGGACGACGTGTGCGTACCATTTCCACATAGAACAAGAAAAGTAGTGCCGGTATGGAGATAACCAATAATGCATTATATCGCAACGCTGACAGTACATCTAAATTCAGCAGACTATGAACCGCCCTTTGCGAACCGCATCCAGGACACTGCAACCCCGTCAGTTGCAGGAAGGGACAACGGGGAAAGAAGGGACTGACAGACGGGTCGAACACCAGATAAACTACCAGCAAGACACCCACGGCAACCAATGCAATGATGTATTTTGCCTTCATCGTCACGACATGTTGTTATCAATAACCTGAACCTGCTGCAGCAATAATGACGAAGAAATAGAGCAAATAAAAGCCTATAACCAGGAAGACGTATATCAGTCCGCACACAAAACCTATCTTCGTCCATTTCCCTGCGTCCTTACTGGCCTGCTGAGCCAACATATAGTTGCCCACGGCATGAGCCGACGACACCTTGCTGGCATTGATGATACCAATGATACCAAAAGGCAGGCAACAGAACAATGTCACAAGAATGGACTCCGTCATCCATGTCTTCGGACAGGGCATATAGTCACTATATCCATTACTGTACGAGTCGTACGACTGATAGTCCCCCGAATAGGCCGGCGGGTTTTGTACTATCGACTGTAGCTCATAGACCTGACTGGCAGGTACCCAGTTGGTCATGCCGTCGGTCCAGACATTGGTGTCAGGAGTGATACCTCGCGAAGATAGCTGATCGACGGTATAGGGACCGGATTGCTGACCGTTTTCAATAATATAATATGATGCCATATAGGTCAAAAATTAGTTTCAGTTGACAAAAGTAAACAATTCTTTGCATTTGACCAAATAATCTGCCAAATATTTGATAAATAGGGATAAAATAGTCCGTTTTGGCATTATCTGCTACTCTATGTTGAGGGCAAATTGCTCTCCTAAACGGAAACCTTCCTCGTAAAGAGCCTCCAGTTTTTGCACGTTCTTCTCTATACGTCCCACTTCCATCGGCTTCAAGGGACGGATAACAGTAATCTTACCTTCGTCTTCCATCCGTTCAACCATTTCCAACTGTGCGTTATAGACTTGCACACGATGACTCAGTGCGACTCGCAGACGGGGATAGTTCCGATAGACATAACGGGGGATCTTCAAGTCACGGCTGGTGTTTCGGAAGCCGCGATTGCGAGTCATCACGACCACATTATGCTCATGCCCCGTACTGACGGCACGCTCAACAGGAATGCTATCGATGATGCCACCATCGAGATAGGGCTGGTCATCTACTTCGACAATCTTGCTGACATACGGCAGACTGCTCGATGCACGGCAGATATCAATCAGCCGCTGACGGTTGCCGTCTGTTTCGCTAAGATACTCCACACGTCCGGTATTACAGTTCGTCACTACCATTTCAAACAGGGCAGGATTACGGAAATAAGTATCATAGTCGAAACGCACCAACTCATTGGGAAAACGGTCGTAGAGCAGTTTGGGGTCGAAGATACATCCCTGCGTCACCAGATGGCGAAGCCCGATGTAGTCGTACTTTGCCAGCATATCGATATTGGAGATTCGGGCACGCCTCGGCTGACGGCTCATATACGACAGACCATTACAGGCACCGGCAGATACTGCTACAATATACCGGAAATACAGGTCATGCTTCATGAAGGCATCCAGCACACCACTGGTGAAGACACCACGCATGCCTCCACCCTCCAAAACCAGACCTGTATTCCGACCTATTTTCATATCTGCTGTTATTAGACAGGGACGTTCTCGATGTTTTTGTAAAAAAACCGTACAAAGATACATCATTTTCACAAATTATTCGTAACTTTGCCGAATATTTGACCACTTAATGATTTTTTTTGACTTATGTTTAGCAAAGAAACATACATCAGACGCCGTCAAGAACTGAAAAAACTGGTCGGGAACGGCACGATTATTCTGTTTGGCAACAACGAGTCGCCAGCCAACTATCCGGCTAACAGCTATTCGCCCATGCGGCAGGACTCGTCGTTCATCTACTATTTCGGTCAGCACCGCGACGGGCTGGTGGGTGTCATTGATATCGACAACGACGAGGAATGGCTTTTCGGCGACGACATCGATGTGGAAGACATCGTATGGATGGGGTTTACGCCTACTGTGTCCGACCTCGCTGCAGAGGTAGGTGTTACCAAGACTGCTCCAATGGAAGAGTTGGAGAAAATCGTAAAACAAAAAAAGGAAAAACAAATATCCATTCATTTTCTTCCGCCTTACCGTTTCGACACAAAGATCCAAATCATGGACTTGCTGGGCATACACCCCTCGCAGCAGAAAATGGCAGCCTCGCTTACGCTGATCAAGGCTGTTGTAGAAATGCGTTCTACGAAAGACGCGCAGGAAATCGAGGCCATTGAACGGGCTTGTGAGGTGGGGTATCTTATGCACACTACTGCCCAGCGACTGATTCGTCCGGGAGTGACGGAACGTTTCATCGGCGGTCAGGTGGATGGTATTGCGCGTTCTCTGGCACAGGGTGTCAGCTTCGCCACCATATTCACACAACACGGAGAGATTATGCACGGCAGTCCCAGCGATGCAAAGCTGGAAGACGGCCGACTGGTGATTTGTGATGCCGGTTGCGAACTCGACGACTACTGCTCCGACCACACCCGTACGATGCCTGTCAACGGCAAGTTTAACCAGCGGCAGTTGGAAATCTACCGCATTGTGGAGGAATGTCACGACTACGTGCTCGACGTAGCTAAGCCCGGTGTTAAGTATATGGACGTCCATTTTGCTGTTTGCCGGCTGATGTCGGAAAGGCTGAAGGAGCTCGGACTGATGCGTGGCGATGTCGATGAGGCCGTTGCTGCCGGTGCCCATGCCATGTTCCTGCCTCACGGACTGGGACACATGATGGGTATGGACGTACACGACATGGAGGGTCTGGAACAGATTCACGTGGGCTTCAACGAGGAGACACCGCCAAACCTCGAACAGTTCGGAACAAACTGCCTGCGCATGGGACGCCGACTGGAAGAGGGCTTCGTGGTCACTGACGAGCCGGGTATCTACTTCATTCCCGCCCTCATCGATGACTGGAGTGCAAAGGGACACTGCAAGGACTTCCTGAACTTCGACCTGCTGGAAACCTACAAGGACTTCGGTGGCATCCGCATTGAGGACGACCTGCTTATTACCACCGACGGGTGCCGCTTCCTCGGCCAGAACCGCATTCCCTACCATGTCGAGGATTTGGAAGCATTTATGAACAACAATTAACAATACATTATGAAAAAACTATTAGTACTCGCGCTGTTTGCACTCGTTGCTACGGGAGCCAGCGCACAAGAAGAGACAAAAGCGAAAGACAACAAACCCGTGTTCACGGTTGTCAAGGAACTTCCCATCACCAGCATCAAGAACCAGAACCGTTCAGGTACGTGCTGGGACTTCTCTACCCTCTCCTATTTCGAGTCAGAAATCCTGAAGAAATCTGGCAAAGTGTATAACCTCTGTGAATCATTCGTAGCCAATAAGACCTACATGGACCGTGCCATTCAGGTGGTACGACTGCATGGCGACTGCCAGTTTGCACAAGGCGGTTCTGCCTACGACGTGCTTTATGTCCTGCAGAACTACGGCATCTGCCCCGAAGAGGCCATGCCGCTTCCCGGCACGCCACAGGGTGACTCACTGTTCAACTTCAACGAGTTCTTCTCCATCATGTCACCATACGTGGAGGCTGTTGCCAAGAACAAGGCCAGCAAGATCTCTGCACAGTGGAAACCAGGCCTGCAGGGCATCCTGGACGCCTATCTGGGCGAGTGTCCCGAGAGCTTCACCTACGAGGGTAAGAGCTATACCCCGCAGTCATTTGCACAGAGCCTCGGTCTCGACTGGAACGACTACGTAAGCATCACGTCCTATACCCACCACCCGTTCTACACCGCATTCCCCGTCGAAGTTCAGGATAACTGGCGCAACCCGCTGAGCTACAACCTGCCAATAGACGAGATGATGCGCGTCATCGACAACGCCATTGAGCTGGGATACACCGTCGCATGGGGAGGTGACGTATCGGAAGATGGCTTCACCCGTCAGGGACTGGCATACGCCGTAGATACCAAGGCCACGGAGAACCTCCAGGGCAGCGACATGGCCCGCTGGCTGAAACTGACACCCGCCAAGCGCCGCAGTATTCTTGACGAGCTGGGATGTACTGTTCCAGAGATTATCCCCACACAGGAGCGCCGACAGGTACGCTACGACAACTGGGAGCTGACCGACGACCACGGCATGCTCATCTACGGTATTGCCAAGGACCAGAACGGCAAGGAGTACTACATGGTGAAGAACTCATGGGGTGAGACAGGTGAATACAATGGTATCTGGTACATGACCAAAGCTTTCATTGCCGACAACACAATGGACTATCTGGTTAACAAGAACGCCATACCCAAGGATATCCGTAAAAAGTTAGGTCTGTAAGGAAAAACACTCCTAATTTTGATAAAAACGGACATTATGTGTTAAAAAAATGACACAAATGTCCGTTTTTTTATTTTTTATTTGTATCTTTGAGCGCTAATTTGCCGTAATAAGCACTTTTTGCAGGAGAGGAAATGCGCTCAAACATCCCTCCAAACCAAAGCGACAAAAAAATAAAAATAACATATAAATGAATTTCAAATGGAATTACGAACCACCTACATCCGAAAGAAAACAAGCGGCTAAGGAGCTGGCAGACAAGATCGGCATGAGTCCGATACTTGCCGACCTGCTCATCCAACGCGGCATCAAGACGGAATCGGCGGCGAAGCGATTCTTCCGACCGATGCTCAACGAGCTGATAGACCCGTTTCTCATGAACGATATGGACGTGGCCGTTGACCGACTGAACGACGCAATGGGACGCAAGGAGCGCATCATGGTCTATGGAGACTACGACGTAGATGGATGTACGGCGGTAGCTTTGGTTTACAAGTTCCTGCAACAGTTCTATTCCAACATTGAGTACTATATCCCCGACCGCTACGACGAGGGATACGGCGTAAGCCGCAAAGGAATAGATCTTGCAGCAGAAAGAGATGTGAAACTCATTATCGTGCTCGATTGCGGTATTAAGGCAATCGACGAGATAGCCTATGCCAAGGAACGTGGAATCGACTTCATTATCTGCGACCACCACGTACCCGACGAGGTCATGCCTCCCGCTGTGGCTATCCTGAACCCTAAACGCGAGGACTCCACCTACCCGTTCAAGCACCTCTGCGGATGCGGCGTAGGCTTTAAGTTCATGCAGGCCTTCGCCAAGAACAACGGCATTCCATTCTCACGACTAATTCCCCTACTCGACTTCTGTGCTGTCAGCATTGCTGCCGACATTGTGCCGGTAGTGGGTGAGAACCGTACGCTGGCGTTCCACGGACTGAAACAGCTGAACCAGAACCCGTCAGTAGGTCTCAAGGCTATCATCGAGATATGCGGACTGACAGGACGTGAGCTTACCATGAGCGACATCGTCTTCAAGATAGGACCACGTATCAATGCCAGCGGACGCATGCAAAACGGCACAGAGGCAGTCGATCTGCTGGTGGAGAGAGACTTCGCACGTGCCTTGGCAGAAGCGAACCATGTTAATGAATACAATGAACAGCGCAAGGACATCGACAAGCAGATGACCGAAGAAGCCAACGAAATCGTGGCACGCCTGGAGAGCCAGCAGCACATGCAGAGCATCGTGCTCTACGACGAAAACTGGAAGAAAGGCGTGGTAGGCATCGTGGCATCACGCCTGACGGAAATGTACTTCCGTCCCACGGTCGTACTGACCATCATTGATGGGCTGGCAACCGGTTCTGCACGTTCTGTGGCAGGATTCGACGTCTATGACGCCATCAAGTCGTGCCGTGACCTGTTATTGAACTTTGGAGGGCACACCTATGCCGTAGGACTATCGCTGCGTCAGGAGAATATCCCGGAGTTCAGACGCCGTTTTCAGGAGTATGTCAACAACCACATTCAACCCGAACAGACACAGGCCATCCTAGACATTGAGGAAGAAGTGGATTTCCGCGACATCACCAAAAAGGTACTCAACGACCTCAAGAAGTTCGCACCGCATGGTCCCGACAATCCCAAGCCGCTGTTCTGCACCCGTAATGTCTATGACTACGGCACATCGAAGGTTGTGGGGCGCAACCAGGAACACATCAAACTCGAGCTGGTGGACTCCAAGTCGAGCAACGTCATGAACGGCATCGCCTTCGGACAGAGTGCCGCTGCACGTTACATCAAGTCGAAGCGTTCGTTCGACATCGTCTATACCATTGAGGAGAACACCTACAAGCGCAGCGAGATACAGCTACAGATTGAGGACATCTGTCCGTCGGAAATTGACAATTGAGAATTTGGAATTATGATTACCTCTATAAATCATGGTAACACAAAAGCTGAGAACGAAAACGATACTGCACCTGACGGTAATCATAATTTCCAATTCTCATTTCTCTCTCAATTACTGAAAAAGTACTGGGGCTACGATAGTTTCCGTGGTATTCAACAGGAGATTATCGAGTCGATATGTGCTAGTCACGACACTCTGGGACTGATGCCGACAGGCGGTGGCAAGAGTATTACCTTTCAAGTTCCGGCATTGGCAATGGAGGGTGTATGCATCGTCATCACACCGCTCATTGCACTGATGAAGGACCAAGTGCTCCACCTGCGGAAAAAAGGAATCTTGGCCGCAGCCATCTATTCCGGCATGTCCCACGACGACACGCTACGTATTCTTGAAAACTGTATTCTGGGACGAACCAAACTACTCTACGTATCGCCCGAGCGACTGGAAAGCGAGCTGTTTATCACCAAGTTACGACACATGAAGGTAAGCTTCATCACCGTCGATGAGGCACACTGCATCAGTCAATGGGGCTATGATTTCCGGCCGTCTTATCTCAACATTGCCAATATACGCAATATTCATCCAGTTCCGATACTTGCCCTTACCGCCACTGCCACACCGCATGTCATAGAGGATATCTGTAAGAAACTGGGGGATGGCAGGGAGGCTTTCTCCGTCTTCACCATGTCTTTCGAACGAAAGAACCTGACCTATGTCGTCCGTAAGACCGAGAACAAACTGGGCGAGATGGTGCGCATACTCAATACCATACCCGGCAGTGCTATCGTCTATGTACGTAGCCGCAAACGAGCCAAAGAACTCTCCGACTTCATCAATGAGAACCTGAGCACCCAGCCTCAGACTTCAAGCATCAACCTTCCGCCTTCCACTTTCTACCACGCCGGCCTTGATCACGCCAGTCGTGACCAACGGCAGAAAGACTGGCAGAGCGATAACCAGCGGATTATCGTGGCAACCAACGCCTTTGGCATGGGTATTGACAAGCCCGACGTGCGACTGGTTATCCATTACGACTGTCCCGACTCCATCGAGGCATATTTCCAAGAGGCAGGACGTGCCGGTCGCGACGGTCAGCGGTCATACGCCGTATTGCTGTGTAACGGCTCTGACGACCGGAAGCTTCGCCGTCGTGTCAGTGAACAGTTCCCGGAACGTGAATATATAAAAAATGTATATGAAGACCTGGCCTATTACCTACAGGTTGCTATCGGCACAGGTCAGGGACGATTGTTCGAATTCAGCCTCGACGAGTTCTGCCAGCGTTTCCGCCATTTCCCCGTACAGGCACATTCTGCACTTTCCATACTCAGTCAGGCCGGCTACATCGACTACATGGAGGAACAGGAATCGGCAGCACGTGTACATTTCCTTACCCAGCGCAACGAACTGTACCGTCTGGAAGGCAACTCACCCAATGAAGACCGCGTCATCATTGCCCTGTTGCGGCTTTACGGTGGGTTATTTGCCGACTACGGATACATTGACGAGAGCTTTGTGGCCCGTGAGGCCGGACTGACACAGCCGCAGACCTATTCTGCCCTCAAGCTGCTTTCGATGAAGGGTATCATCAGCTTTATCCCGCAGAAGCGCACGCCCTATATCCGCTATACGCAACGACGTGAGGAACGCGAATACATCGTCATTCCTCACGCCGTATATGAAGACCGTCG
The DNA here is from genome assembly GCA_905236875.1 of uncultured Prevotella sp. Lineage (GTDB taxonomy): Bacteria > Bacteroidota > Bacteroidia > Bacteroidales > Bacteroidaceae > Prevotella. Next base: position 33,936 of record CAJOQT010000016.1, read on the forward strand.
AAAACTCTATCAGGAACGCATCGAGGCGATGCTCAGCTATATGAACACAGACAACCAGTGCCGCTCACGGCAACTGCTTCGCTACTTTGGCGAAAAGAACCCGCACGACTGCGGACACTGTGACGTCTGTACCAGATAGAATCCGACGTATCTAATCAGTCTTCCTGATTCTCCGGACGCAGCTTGCGAACGGTCTCACCGGCACGCCACATCTCTTGGTTACGCATTGCCTCCAGCTCCTTCTCCAAGCCGGCACGATAGTCGGGCTTCGAGTTGGCATCGATGGTAATCTGAGCTTCATTACCAGTCTTTACCGAGTAGTACAGCCACTCCATGACGGGTTTGATGGCATCGTGGAAACGCGGTGCCCAGTCCAATGCACCACGCTGTGCGGTAGTAGAGCAGTTGGCATACATCCAGTCCATACCCTTTGCACCGAAGAGCGGGCCAAGGCTCTGTGTCAGCTCCTCAACGGTCTCGTTGAAGGCC
>CAJOQT010000017.1 GCA_905236875.1 uncultured Prevotella sp.
CAAGTCTCTCGACGAGTTTAACGACCGTAAGATGAGCGGCAGGAAGGAATCCCGCCGTGAGCTTTTCGAGGAAGTGGAGAAGGACTATCTGCAGCCGCTTCCCTCCATCCGCTACCAGATGAAGGCACGTAAGACGGTCACCGTCCTGAAGAACAGCTATGTGATGCTGAACAGGCATCACTACAGCGTCCCCAAGGAGTACATCGGCAAGCGCGTGGACATCATCTACGATACCGACACCCTCCAGATCTTCCACGGCCTGAAGCTGGTCACGGTCCATCAGCGTGACGACACCCCTTACGCCTACACCCGGAAGGAGGCGCACAACCTGCCCGGAAGGCACGGCTCCTACGAGAAGGATCTTGAGGAGATTTATGAGCGTGCAGGTGCCATAGACAACATCCTGCTGGGTTACCTCAAGGACGTCACTGAACAGAAGAAGTATCTTCCGCAGGCCTTCCGCACCTGTCGTGGCATCATGTCACTAGAGGGAAAGTATGGCCTTGCGCGACTCGTGGCAGCCTGTGCCTGTGTCTCCGAGGGACGGCTCTACGGCTACAATGAGGTCAGGGAGATACTGGAGCGTGGCGATGACGTGGACTTCATGCCGTCGGACGACGATTCCCCGAAAGCTGCCCCCAGCAGTCTGCCCCAGACGCACAGGAACATACGTGGCAGGGAATACTACTCAAATCAATCACTCAACAACAAAAAAGACAACGAAAATGGAAACAAACAGTAAGACAGCACCTATAGTACAGGAAAAAGAACAGAACCAGGTCTCACTCGAACTGATGCATAGAATGAGACTGACAGGAATGGCGGCGGCCTTTGAGGAGAGCCTCACGTCCACCTATGCCGAAGCAATGACACCGGACGCCTTCGTATCCTGGCTACTGGCAAGGGAATGGGACTACCGCTCCTCAGCAGCCATAGAGCGGCTGATACGTGGAGCCTCCTTCCGCTACAATGCCTATCCGGAAGAGATAGACTACACCATCAACAGAGGACTCAGCCAGAACCAGATGGAGCGGCTGCTCTCGCTCGACTTTGTCCGTCAGGGACAGAACCTCTTTATTACCGGCTCGGCTTCAAAGGGCATGCCTATTGAGAGTGTAAGCCGAGTATTGGGACACATTTCGATTGAATTTCGAATGTCACTCCAACGCGATTCGCAAACTTTAATTCACATTTTGATATTTTTCAAAGAAAAAAATGGTCGAATTTCGTGATTTTGAGGATAAAACGGCGAGAAAATCGATTTTTTTTTGTACTTTTGCACCCAGTTATACTAGATTCCGAATAATGAATAAAAACGAGAGGCAACGCCTGCGGACAGACGGCAAGGATGGAGCCTACATAAAGACACCCGAGTTGGGGGGGGCAATTTCTAGCCCCTCCCCAACTTGCGCCTTACAGGGGGAACAATCGAAAACATCATATCGCCGAATCGCCCGCAACACCTTGATGCTTTATTTCAGGATGCTGGTGGTGATGGCTGTGCGTCTCTTTACGGTACGTGTGACCCTCGACCTTTTGGGAGCGGAAAACTATGGTATTTATAATGTCATAGGCGGCGTGGTGGCCATGCTCTCGTTTGTGGAGAGCACACTGACCACCTCTTCTCAGCGCTATTTCTCCATCGAACTGGCCAAGGGCGACCTAAAACGGCTGGGCCAATGGATGAGTACCAACATCACGGCCTTCTCGCTGCTTATTCTCTGTGCTGTGGTACTGGCCGAGACCGTTGGTCTGTGGTTCGTCAATACTCAGATGACCATTCCTGCGGAGCGTATGACGGCGGCTAACGTGGTCTATCAGTTCTCCATTCTGGCCTTCTGTGTCAAATTCCTCTCTATCCCCTACAATGCGCTGATTGTGGCCCATGAGAAGATGAGCGCCTTTGCCTACATCAGCATCGTAGAGGCTCTGCTCAGTCTCGCTGTGGTCTATCTTCTGAGCATCGCCACATGGGACCGTCTGATTGTCTATAGCATTCTGACGTTCCTTGTCTCATTGTGCATTGCCTCAGCCTACGTGATTTATGACTGGCGGCATTTCGCAGAGTCCCGGTTCCGTTTTTACTGGAACCTCAAGGACATCAGAGAACTCCTCGGCTTCTCCGGCTGGCATTTCTATGGAACCCTTGCCATGGCAGTGCGCAGCCACGGCATCAACATCTTGCTCAACCTGTTCTTCAACCCTGTAGTTAATGCAGCCCGTGCCGTGGCTTTCCAGATTTATCATGCAGTATCGCATTTCTCAGGCAACTTCTTCACAGCCGTAAAGCCTCAGATATACAAGAGTTATGCAGCAGGCGAGTATGAGGCCATGCAGCAGCTCGTGTTGCGCAGCACGGTGATGTCATCGCTGCTCACGTCGATACTGGTGTTCCCCATCCTGGCCAACACGTCTTATCTCTTGGGTGTATGGCTGAAGGAGGTGCCTGACTACACCGTCATATTCACCCAATTGGTGCTGGTCAACGGACTGATAGACTGCACCAACGGCCCCACCATCGCTGCCGCGCTGGCCACGGGCAAGATACGCCGATACCAACTCATAGTGGGCACGCTTATCATGCTGAACCTGCCGCTCTCATATACGGCCCTGCTGTTGGGAGCCGAGCCGCAGGCTACGATGGTGATATCCATCATGCTTTCCATAGTGACTGCTCTGATACGCGCCTGGCTTCTGCGCTCGATGCTTGGCTTTTCCTTTCTGCGCTATCTGCTGATGTTTACCAGGCTTGTCATTGCCTCGCTACTGATAGCCTTTACAATATATGTGACAGCCTATAACAGGGCTGACAGCCTGCCTACTTTCTTAGTCAGCTCTGCGCTTGCTGCCTTGTTGACCATGATGGTCTATTTGGTTGTGGCATTCAGCAGGAGCGATGTTATGGCAATCATAAAATTAATTAGAAGAAAGAAAAAATGAGTAAATTCTTCCGTAACAAGATGATTATGATGAGGTCTATTCTGGCCTCCATTCCTTTCTGCCTGCGCCACCTACCATTGCGCCAGGCAGTGAAGTTACCCATATTGGTATACAAGCCTAAATATCGGAGCCAGAAGGGTCAGTTCGTCATTGACTGCCCTAACGTTCGTTTTGGCATGATACGCATGGGGTTCCTCCGCTGTGCGCTCTATCCCGACACGGGCATTTCTTTCAAGAATTATGGGCAAATAGTGTTCAAAGGCACCTGTCTCATTGGCAACGACTCATATATTGTCTGTGGTAAACAAGGGAAAATAGTCTTTGGAAATGATTTCAAAAACACAGGGTGCATGCGTATAACATCGCAGTGTGGAGTTAGTTTTGGCAAAAGTGCGCGCGTTGGCTGGGAGACAATTATCATGGACACCAATTACCATCCACTATGGGACATGGAGAAGAAGAAATTCAAGCGTGCATTCTCTCCCATCAGCATTGGTGACTACAACTGGATTGCAACACAGTGCTATGTCATGCAAGGCGTTGTAACACCTGAACGCTGTATATTTGGTGCTCGCAGCGTCATTACTCACAGTGGGCCTTTCGAGTCATACTGTGTACACAGTGGCAGTCCATTGAAGATTCTCACTCGTAACGTGATGCGTGATTACGAACACGACCATATATATGATTATAGTTTATGAAGATAGGCATACTTACATTCCACAATGCGCTGAACTATGGTGCTGTGCTCCAGTGCTATGCGTTGCAGCATTACTTGCAAGAGAAAGGTCATGACGTGGAAGTTATCGACTACAGGGCCCCGTTCATTGAAGAGCAGAAAAAGTTCCTCAGCAAAACGGAGTTGCGCCGCCGGGGCTTTGTTGCTCTTGTGAGATATTTCATCATCAGGCTGTTGGCGTGGCCTGCGTGGCGAAAGACCGTTCACGTGTTCCATCAATTTATGGTCAGTCAGTTGCACCTTTCGCCACGGGCTGCTACTGCTGTTGACATTCCTACTGGATATGACTGCATTTTCTTTGGAAGCGACCAGATATGGAGTCCCAAGCTGTGCCGAGGCTTCAATCCTGTGTTCTGGGGACAGTTTGAGAAGCATGGCGCACGCTTCGTATCCTACGCAGCCAGTATAGGCGAGACAAGCGAGTTGGACAAGCCCGGTTGGCAACAGGTGCAGCAGCGAATCAAGGCCTTCGATGCTGTATCGGTGCGCGAAAAGAGTCTTTGTCAGGCACTTCAAGAGCATTGTGGGTTGTCTGCTTCCGTATGCCTCGACCCCACGCTGTTGGTGGATGCCGCTGTTTTTGACAAAATTTCCGTCCGCCCGGAAGAGCAGGATTACGTGTTCCTGTTTAACGTCATAGATGACCCAGCTGCCAGCCAGTTTGCCCGACGATTAGCCAACCGGTTAGGTTCCTCTGTTGTCATAAAGGGGCAGGCCAAGCCGCAGCTGAAGAGCCGCCGCGACAAACTGGTTCTCCTTAAGGAATCCATGTCGCCCGAAGAATTTTTAGGTTATATCAAGTATGCCCGTTGCATCGTGGCAAACTCGTTCCATGCCATAGCGTTGTCTATAGTGTTCCAAAAAGATTGCTATGCACTCAAGTCACGTCGTTCGGGGCGGGTCGAAGGACTATTAAGTTCACTCGGACTGGCCGACCGCATCGTTGCCGCCACAGAGTCTGTGGATAAAATCAGCAGCATCGACTACAAGGCGGTGGGTGAGTGCCTCGCCTTGATGCGGCAGAGCTCTACGCAATTCATAACCTGTCAGACAAAAAAATAACAGCAAGATAGTGGTGAAAAAGGGAACCGACATATTGGTATGGGCTTTTGTCTTTATGGCTATACATACGCTTATAGCCAACTTCTACCTTCCCAAATTGCAAGGTACCACCACTATTTTCTTCCTCCTGTTTTTGGTAATTTACCTCATGACCCCCGACAAGGGGAGGCTGACAAATAAAAGAAGTGCAGAATCCACCACCTTTTTAGTGGGCATATTAGCCATTTACTCCATTACCACTTTTTTCAATCTTTGTCCACCTATACTTCTGCAATTGTTCTGCTTGATGTATGCCGTATTCTTCCTCAGAATCAGTTATGAGCTGCAAGTTCGCATCATCAAGTGCTTTGTCTGGGTAATGGCCATACTGCTTATATGTTCTGTTGTGGAATATACCATATACGAGACAACAGGCTGGGGTATTGTGTTGGGCCAGGCGACACGTGTGACGGAGGTCAGGGAAACACATTTTGTCAATCTCGTATTCAACCTGATAAATATAGATCCAGACTATGGAGAGACACGTTTCCAAAGTATCGCCGACGAGCCGGGGCGCATAGGAACATTGTGCGGCATGCTCCTTTTCCTCACATGGAGGGTACAATCTCTGCGCATTCCTTTTATTGTCTTCGTCATCAGTGGCATCATCTCTTTCTCCCTTGCTTTCTTCGTTCTGCTTGGCATATTCCTTATCACGCATGTTCGTGTCAACCTTAAAAAATTGACCATCGGAATTGCGGTCATTGGGGCAACCATCTATGTGACATACGACCGCTTTCAGGAAATGATTGTTGAGAGAATTATGGCTGATGGTGCTGATGGTGAAATGGAAGACATAGAAACTATTGATAACAGAACGTCAGTGGTTTTTGACAAATACTTTAACCTTGCATTTGAAAACGGACAATTGTGGCTCGGAGTTGGAGCATACAATCTGCCAAAACAAATCAACTTAGAAAGCCATGGAGGCAATGCAGGAGGAAAGAAATGGATATTTCAGTATGGAATCGTGGCAATGGCAGTTCTGTTCATTACCTTCAATAAGGTCTTTCTGCGCAGGCTAAGGAGAAAACCTGACATCAAAGATTATGGCTTCCTAATAGCCTACTGGCTGTCTTTCTATCAACGCAGTGATGTCATGCCACCTTATTTTATAATAGCGTTTATGGCTATACCTATCATCGACATTATAGAATATTACGATAACCAAATAACAATATGGGGAACAAAGAGAAAATAGATTTCGTGGTCACATGGCTCGATAGCAATGACCCTGAGTGGCAACAGCAATACCGCCAACTGCGCCCTGGGTCTCATGATGAGGACAAGGGACGATTCCGCAACTGGGACCTGTTCCGCTACTGGTTTCGGGCCGTGGAGCAGTATGCCCCGTGGGTCAACAAGGTGTTTCTGGTGACCAACGGTAAGTTTCCTGACTGGATAAACCGCAACCATCCCAAGCTGGTGTTGGTAAGCCATGCCGATTTCATGCCGAAGGAATACCTGCCCACTTTCAACTCGTGCGCCATAGAGATGTGCCTGGGGCGCATATCCGGCCTGTCGGAGCATTTCGTCTATTTCAACGACGATTTCTATATCAACCAGCCTACAGAGCCGACGTGGTATTTCCGTAACGGTCTGCCCTGCGACTGCAACGCTGAGAAATATGAGACGCCAACGTATAATCCACGTGGCCTCTTCAGCAACAAGATTCAGGTGTTTTGCAATGTAGGCGTGTTGAACTATCACTTCAATCGCCAGCGCACCGTCAGGCAGGCACCCCAGAAATGGTATGGTACTCATCTCTGGGGGAAGTTTTTGGTCCCGTCGCTGTTGTTTCTCGGCAAGCAGCAGTTCGTGGCTTTCGCGCTGCGCCATCTTGAACAGCCCATGCTTCGGTCTATATTCGACGAGGTCTGGGAGCAGGAACCCGATATGTGCAAGCGCACCTGCTCGCAATTCCGAGAGGACGTGAGTTTCAACCCCTATATTATCCGCTTCTGGCAGTTTGCCACCAACAGGTTCCATCCTGTGCGCAATAATTTCGGCAGGTATATGACCATCAACGTAAAGTCGTTGAAGCAGATAGGCGCTGCCCTTCGTTCAAAGAAGGTTCACTCCCTCTGCCTGAACGACACAACACAAGTGCAAGACGAGGACTTCGAGGAGTGCCGCACTTTCCTGCATCGTGCGTTTGAAGTGAAGTTCCCCAACAAATCAACATTTGAACTATGAACCAAGCATTGAAGACTTTTCTGGACACCTCCCATATCGAATATGAGATGGAAGTGGCTCTGTCACAAAAGACATGGATCAAGACCGGCGGCACGTGCGGCTGCTGGATCATCCCTCACGACGCTACCCAATTGACGGAGTTGTGTCGTTGGCTGTACCAGGAAAAACAAAAGTTTGAGGTTGTAGGACAGACATCCAACATCTTCTTCCACTCCACCTGTAACCCCGCCGTCGTGGTATGCACTACAAAAGTGAATGACTACAGCATAGAACTTGCCAGTTCTGTCGGCAAGACCGCCATTGTCACCTGTGGTTGCGGCGTCAACGTGATGCGGCTGTCCAAGGACTTGCTGGAGCAGGGCTATGCCGGCGTTTGCGGACTGACCTCCCTGCCGGGAACGGTGGCATCCGCAGTGGTTGGCAATGCCGGATGCTTCAAATGCAGCATCACAGCCCTGTTGCAGAGCCTCGACTGCCTGTTGCCCGACGGCACCGTCAAAACTTACAGCCGGGAGGAACTGCGGTTCAGTCAGCGCTCGTCGGCCTTCAAGCGTGGCGAACTGGAAGGTGTTATACTCAGCATCCGCCTGCACCTGGAAAAGGCCGCCGATGTGGAAGAGGAGAAGCGCAGGGCCACACGCTCAATCCAATGGCGCAAACGCAATCAGGAAGGACCGGCGAAGAACCTTGGCAGCACCTTTGCCGTACTGAAAATGCGGAAAAACCTGCGCAACATAACCGCATTTTGCATCGCATACATCGGCAGCAAACTGAGAATAGGCTCCTACCGCCGTCTGCTGAAGAAAGGTCTGCTGCGTCTCTATGGCTACCAAAGGATAGACGCATACGTTTCCGACAAGAATGTGAATACCTTCGTCTGGCGTGATGAACAAGCCGAGCTGTTGTTTCCCATTTACAAGGAGATGATGAACAAGATATACAACCACGCCACACTGGAAATAGAGGAAAGAACATGAAGATAGGCATACTGACATATCACCGCGCAGAAAACTATGGCGCACTCGTGCAGGCATACGCATTGAGAACTTACCTTGCTGGGTTGGGGCATGATGTGGATTTCGTGGACTATTGGCCCGACTATCACCGCCGCTTCTTCGAACTGTTCTCGTGGAGAAAATTCCGCGAGAGCAGCCTGAAGGGGAAAATGGTGCTGCTCTACTACACCCTTTTTTGGCATCAAGCCCGAAGACGGCGCCAACAGAACCTACAGGCCTTCATGCACGAAGAGTTGGGGCTGCCTTTGGAAGCCAGATACCACAACGACCAGGATGTCGTCAAGGAATTCGACGTGGTGTTCTATGGCAGCGACCAGATATGGCGTCGCCAACGCATGCCGTCGCACCCGGGTTTCGATCTTTGGTATTTCGGTTCTGACAACGTGCAGGTCCGGAAAATAGCATACGCCGCAAGTATGGGGAGCATTGATGTGAAAGAGGATGAGAAGGAAATCCTGAGAAGGCATCTGCTGGGCTTCGAGGCTATCAGCGTCAGGGAAGACTCGCTGAAAGAATGGCTTACTTCGCTGAACATACAATCACAGATTGTCTGCGACCCTGTGTTCCTGTTGGGGAAGGAGGTCTGGCTATCGTTGGCAAACAAAGCATCAAAACAGCCGCCCTTCCAGCACTATATCCTGGTGTATAACCTGTTAGGGCAGACTTCTACCGTGAACTTTGCCGAACGACTCAGCAAAGAGAAGAACTTGCCCATAGTAGAAGTGAACAAAAAGTATGTCCCCTTCACCAGTGGCCCACGCTACTGTCGCACGGCACGGGTGGAATACTTCCTCTCGCTCTTGGCTCATGCTGACTATGTGGTGAGCAATTCTTTCCACGGTGTGGCCCTGTCGCTCATCTTCCAGAAGCAGTTCTTCGCCGTGGGTATGGGGCCGAGAGCCGGGCGTGTCACTTCGCTATTAGAGAGCCTCCGTATCCCTGAGCGCTACACTGATGTCTGGCGGCATGTTCCGCCCATCGACTATATTGTTGCCACCCCCCTTCTGTCTGACATGGCCAGAAGTTCAAGTGCATTCATCCTAGATTCCATTTCCAATCATCTGACATCAAATGAAGAATAAATTATTCATAGTTTCCCTGCTCTTAGTTTCGTTGTTGTTGTGCTGTGTCGATTCAGCATCCTCACAGCAGGCGGAGTTGACTGTGGCCACCATCAACATTCGCGTAGACTCAAAGAAAGACAGTCTGAACCGATGGGAGCAACGCAAGCAACTCCTGTTTGATTTTGTCCGCCAACAGGATTTAGATGTGATTGGCCTGCAAGAAGTCTATCCACGGGCCATGAAGGACATTCACAAAGGTCTGTCCGGATATGCCATCGTCAGACGGGAGAACAAAGAAAAGCGTGCCGATGCGCCTATATTATATAGGAGGTCGGCGTACAAAAAGATAGCGCAAGGTACGTTTTGGCTGTCTGAGTTTCCCGACAGCGCAGGGTTCATCGGATGGGATGGCCGCCATCCGCGCTTTGTCAACTGGGTTGTACTTTCAAGCAGGGCAACGGGCAAAGAGTTCTGCGTGGTTAACACCCATCTTGATAATGCGGGGCAACAGGCACGTGAAAAGGGTATCAAACTGCTGAAAGAGCGTCTGGCACTGCTCGCCACTCAGTACCCCATCATCCTAATGGGCGATATGAACAGTAGCGAGGCTGATAGTGCTGTGTACCAGCCTGCGTTGCACAACACCTTCGAGTTGTACGACACCTACAATATGGCCAAGCAGCGTGAAGGTGTGGACTATAGTTTCCATGGTTTTGGAAAAAGGGCGATGGACAAGCGCAAGCGAGTAGATTTTATCTTTGTCAGCGACAGCATAGACGTGAACACGTTCAATATACCCCAAGAAACAGAATTGCAGGGTATCTATCTTTCCGACCACTGCCCTGTCATTTCCAACATAACAATCAGATAAGCATGCACATATTAATTATTTCACACGGCTATCCTACAGTCAAGGATCCACAGTGGGGATGCTTCGAGAAAGACCAGGCCGAAGCCTTGGCGGGTATGGGGCATCGTGTAACGGTGGCTGTAGTAGACATGCGCTTCCGCCCTTTAAATCAGGCTCTTGGTATCAGCCACATCAACGATGGTTCCATCAGTGCCTATATCTACTTTTTGCTGTCGGGCAAGCTGATACCAAGTCGGATGAGACGTTTTGTATCTGAACGGATAATGCTACGTCTTTGCCGTAAAATTTTCCGTGTTGAGGGAATACCCGATATTATTTATGCCCACTATATGCCTTGCATGGCTATGCTCCGGCTGGTCAAACAGAAGTATGCAATACCTGTCGTAGGCATAGAGCATTGGAGTGTGTTGAACAAGCCCACATTACCACGCAGGCTCATGCAGTCAGGACGGACGGCATACGCACTTACCGACCGTCTGCTGGCTGTATCGCCCAGTCTGCAGGCACAGATGAAGAGGCATTTCGGTGTGGAAGCCGAAGTGGTTTGTGACATGGTCAGCGACGCTTTCCTGCAACCTGCTATCCCCCGTAAGACCACAAAACCTTTTGTGTGGTTAGCAGTGGGAAGCCTGATTCAGCGGAAAGGCTACGACGTGCTGATAGAGGCATTCGCCCAACTCGGGGGCGCGGAACAGCTCATTATCATAGGTAGCGGACTGGAAAACGAACGTCTGCATGCTCAGGCAGAGCAGTTAGGCATAGCCGACCGAATCCGCTTCACGGGTATGCTTGACAAGCAGGCCATCATCAGTCTGATGAACGAGAGCAATGCCTTCGTGCTGCCCTCGCGAGGTGAGACCTTCGGAGTTGCCTATATCGAAGCCATGGCTATGGGACTGCCTGTTATTGCCACGCCCTGTGGAGGCCCGGAGCATTTTGTCAATTCTGATAATGGCTTGTTGGTCAATATGGACAACGTGGAACAACTGACGGAAGCCATGATGCAGATGGAAACAACGATTGACAAGTATCAGCCCGAAACCATCAGGGCATACGTGCAGGAACGTTTCTCTGCCAAGGCCATTGCAGGACAACTGGAAGAAATCTTTAAAAAAATAATCAAACAACAATAATAACAAAAGATGAAGAACCTAATTATTATCGGAGCTGGTGGCATGGGGCGGACAATGTATGACTTGGCGCGCGAGAGCACCACGTATGAGAAAGAATATGTGGTGAAGGGATACATTGACGATAATGTTCATGCCTTGGATGATTTTAGTAATTATCCTCCAGTGATAGGAACGATAGCCGACTATAGTCCTGCCGAGGACGACGTGTTTGTCTGCTCCATTGGCGGGGAGTCCCGCAAGGCTTGCATGGAGGCCATTATCGCGCGAGGCGGAGAGTTCATCACGATGATACATCGCACGGCACGCATCGGCACGAATGTACACATAGGCAAGGGATGCTGTATCGGGGCTTTCACCACAGTGGCATCTGATGCCTGGATTGATGACTATAACTTCATCCAGTCGTACACCATCGTGGGCCACGATGTCAGGATAGGCCGTTGGAACCGCATCGACTCATACGTGATGATGGTAGGGGGCGTCGTTGTCGGCGAACATAACATGATTCATACGGCAGCCGTGCTGAACCACAATGTGGTGGTGGGCGATGATGCTCGTATCAGTGCCTGCTCTTTTGTTATTAACAGTGTGGCATCTGGAACAACGGTATTCGGCAATCCGGCAAGAAGAGTAAAGTGAAGAATGAAAAATGGAAAGACTATTATATAATAAGGTTTGCGTTATCACTGGCGCAGCACAGGGAATAGGCAAAGGCATAGCCGAGCGCTTTGCCGCTGATGGTGCGATTGTCTACGCCTGTGACTTGCGCGAAGGCAGCATGGACGAATGGGCAAAGGATTGTTCTGAGCAAAATAATACCCGTGTCGTTCCGATGTATTTCGATGTGTCTGATGCTGCGGCTGTGAAGAACGCCTTTATGAGCATCTTTAAGGAAGAGAAGCGGATTGATGCCTTGGTGAATAATGCTGGTGTGGTGTTTAACAAAAAGATTGGCATGATTGTCAGGCAGGAAACAGAATTGATGTTCCGTATCAATGTGATAGCGGTTATCGAGATGGTACAACTCTGCTCGCGTCTGATGGCTCGCAATGGAGGTGGTTCCATTGTGAACATTGCTTCTGTGACAGCAGTGCTTGGTTCTCCAGGTCAATCGGCTTATTCTGCCACGAAAGGTGCTATTATCTCGTTTACAAAATCTGCTGCCAAGGAATTGGCTCCGCAGGGTATCCGTGTAAATGCTGTGGCACCAGGTATCGTAAAGACGGAGCGCTTTGCAGAACTCTATGAGAGCGACGGAGCAAAGATAGACCAGCGTATATCACGTATAGGGCTTGGACGACTCGGCACGCCAAAGGATGTGGCAAACGCTTGCGCCTTCTTAGCATCAGATAGAGCAAGTTATATTTCTGGAGAGATATTGGGTGTGAACGGATGCGCTTCGATTTGATTCATGGTTCATGGTTAAGGATTCATGGTTGAAGAAATGATTCTAAATTTAGATAGGTGGAGGAAAGAGGCGGTTGCAGCGATTGATGCGCAGGGTAATCAGCTTACGTATGGTGAGTTGAGAAACTTTGTCAAGCAAGTAAGTGAGGTAATACCTGCCCGTTCACTGGTATTTACGTTGGTAGATAATAATGTGGGCGGGATTGCCTGGACGATAGGGAATATCTGTGCAGGGAATGTGCCTCTGATTCTGAATGCCCATTTGGATGATCAACTTTACAGGAGCCTGTATGAACTCTATCAGCCTCCCTACGTCTGTGTACCAGACAAAATGGCGGAGAAATATCCATACGAGAGCGTCGTGAGTTGTTACGGCTATACGTTGATGAGGACTGGTCAGGAGGCTTGCCCGATGCATAACGACTTGTCGCATTTGTCGCCCACCAGCGGTAGTACAGGGAGTCCCAAGTTGGTGCGGCATAAGTATGAGAATATCGAAGCGGCAGCCCTGAATATATCAACATTCTTTGAACTGACAGAGAAAGACCGTCCGCTGATGGTGCTTCCGTTGTACTACACGATGGGCTTGTCGATGGTGTTCAGTCATTTTTATGTGGGTGCTACCATATTAATAACGAACCAAAGTATGACCGACCGTGGTTTCTGGCAGTTTATCAAGGAACAGAAGGCAACAAGTTTTACGGGTGTGCCTTATAGTTATGAGATACTGAATCTGATGCGATTCCACCGTATGGATTTGCCAGACCTGACGCTGCTTACTCAAGGCGGTGGACGAATGCCTAAGGATTTGAATCTGAAGTTTGCAGAGTGGTGTCGGGATAGCGGACGGCAGTGGATAGCCACCTATGGACAGTCGGAGTGTACGGCCCGCATGGCGTGGCTTCCTCCGAGATGGGCGATAGAGAAAGTGGGAAGTATAGGCGTTGCCATACCTAATGCGGAACTCTCATTGATAGATATGGAAGGTAATCCCATCACCACCCCGAATACAGAAGGTGAGATTTGCTACCGGGGTAAGAACGTAACCATGGGCTATGCCCAAACTCGTGAAGATCTGCTATTAGGTGACGAACGGAATGGTTTTATTTGTACAGGTGATATGGCCTACTTTGACGAGGATGGCTGCTATTACATCGTGGGGCGCATAGGACGGTTTCTAAAGCTCTTCGGCATGAGGGTCGGTTTGGACGAGTGCGAGCACATCATAAAAGGGAAGTATCCTAAATTGGAATGTGCCTGTGTGGGAACGGACGAGAAGATGGTGGTGTATCTGACAGACGAAAAATACAAGGAGTCAGTGAAGGAGGAATTAGTAAGTCGTCTGAAACTCGTTGCCACATCCTTTGAAGTAAGGATTATCAAAGAGATTCCCAAAAACGAGGCGGGAAAAATATTATACGCAAAACTAGCAACAAAATAATAAGTATATGGAGAATTTAGGAAAGTACAACAACGCATTTGTGGAAGTGTTCGGTGTCAACGTGGAAGAGTTGAACGATGATTATGGAAAAGATACGGTGGAGGAATGGGATTCTGTTCACCAACTGAGCCTTGTACCCCTATTAGAAGAAGCCTTCGACATCTTGTTTGACCCTGAGGACATCATGGAACTGACTTCCTACGGAAATGGAAAGGAACTGCTCAAAAAGTATAACGTGGAGATTTAATTGAAGGATGAAAGCAGAAACGCCAAAACTGAGCCTGACGTTCCGCTTGCTGCAACGCTTGGGAATGAACTATTCGGAACAGGAATACGGACAGGTGTCGCTATGGGCTGTCATCAAGAAGTTCCTTTTTACCTACAAGTATAGTTTCATGCTTTACTTGATGGACTGCTGGCTGTTTGCACCCTTCGCCCTTCGGAAACTGAGGCCGTGGTGTCTGAGACAGATAGGCTGCCATGTGGGTAAGGGGTGTGCCATCGGTGACCATGTTCATGTGGATGCAGGACATGCAGAACTTATTTTCATAGGGGATCATGTGCAACTCACAGGGGGCTGCCGGCTGCTCTGTCACCAACGCAATCTGAGCGGTTACCATAAAGGTGATGACTGTGCCAAGTTGCCCTATCGCCTTGGTGAGATACACATAGAAAAGGGTGTAATGATTGGAATGCACTCGATGGTGATGCCCGGCGTGACCATAGGCGAAGGAGCTGTAGTAGGTGCCTTTTCGCTTGTGACGAAGGACATCCCAGCATGGACCATCGCAGTAGGCCGACCAGCCAAGGTTGTCAGGAAGATAGAAGAACGGGGGGAAGATTCACCCAGTGAATAAGTAATAATGAAGAATGAACATACTGACATTTGACATTGAGGAATGGTTTCTGGAGCAGAAGCTCTACGGCGGACGACCGCAGCGGCTTCAACAGATAGATGACGTGTTTGCCCGTGTGTTAGAAGCACTGGACGCACAGGGCATCAAGGGAACGTTCTTCTGCATCGGACGGATGGCAACAGACTATCCGCAGGTAGTGCGGCAGATAGCTGAACACGGCCATGAGGTGGGCTGTCACTCGCATGAGCACACGTGGCTGAACAAAATGGATGCCCATAGCCTGCGCGAAGACACCATGACGGCCATTAAGGCTCTGGAAGACGTGTCAGGACAGCAGGTGGTGAGCTACCGGGCACCGGCCTTCTCCATCACCCACGAGAATCCGTGGGCTGTAGAGGTGCTGGCGGCGTGCGGCATCAGGAACGATGCCTCCATTTTCCCTACATCCAGAGCCTATGGCGGCTACCAACATTTTCCACAGGACAAGCCCTGCACCATCGGTTATCACGGAGCGATGCTGAGAGAGTTTCCCATCAGTCTGACCACTGTTTTCGGCAAGCGGATAGCCTACAGCGGTGGCGGCTATTTCCGACTGCTGCCTTATTGGTTTGTGTCGAGGACGCTGGACAGGCGCGACTACAACATCTGCTACTTCCATTTGGTGGACTTGATCTCCGGGAAAATCAAGCTGAAGAGCCGCAAGGAGTATGAGGATTACTTCCACGAGCCGGGTACGCTGAAAAACCGTCTCGTCAGATATGCCAAGGCTAACGCCACAAGTGGTGATGCCTACGGCAAATTAGTCAAATTGTTGTCTACACATTCCTTCGTCAGCATGGCAGAGGCAGTGAAGCAGACAGACTGGAGCAAAACGAACACTATAGAGCTATAAAAATATGTATAAACATTTTTTTAAACGAGCCTTTGACTTCTGCATCAGCCTGACGGCATTGGTGGTGTTGTCACCGCTACTGCTGCTGGTTGCTCTCTGGCTGTATTTTGCCAACAAGGGTGCCGGAGTTTTTTTCTTTCAGGAGCGACCGGGCAAGGACGCAAAACTGTTCCGAATCGTGAAATTCAAGACGATGACTGACGAACGCGGAGCCGACGGACGGTTGCTGCCCGATGCCCAACGGCTAACAAGGGTGGGGCGCTTCGTGCGTTCCACATCTCTTGACGAACTGCCCCAACTCATCAATGTTGTGAAGGGCGACATGGCCCTGATAGGCCCGCGCCCACTGATGCCGAAGTACCTCCCGCTCTATTCACCCGAACAGGCACGACGTCACGAGGTGAGGCCGGGCATCAGTGGATGGGCACAGTGCCACGGACGCAACAACATATCGTGGGCAGAGAAATTTCAACTGGATGTGTGGTATGTGGACCACCTCAGCCTGTGGGTTGACATCAAGATAATTTTCATCACCATCTACAAAGTGTTCCGCCGTGACGGCATCTCGCAGGAGGGCCAAACCACCATAGAACCCTTTAACGGACATAATTGATTTTTATGAAGACAAAAAGACTCATTCATTCTATCGCCATGTTGTTTCTGCGAAACGGCAGGAAGCGTGCCGCTTATCTCAAGAAGCATCATATCTTAGCAGACATAGGGGAGAATTGCTACTGGGGGCCAGTCATTATGCCGGTCTATCCGGAATTGATAAAGTTACACAACAACGTGATTATACATGGCAAATCACTGCTTGCACCACACGATATGGTCAATGTCTTTCTTAAAAGAGCAGTCCCCAGAGAGGATTTCGGCCCTGATGAGCGTCTTGGCTGTATTGAAATTATGGACAATGTATATGTCGCTTCAGGTTCGAGGATTCTGCCAAACGTGAGGATTAACAAGAACTGCATCATCTCGGCGGGCAGTGTTGTAACGCAGGATGTACCAGAGAACTCCGTCGTTGCAGGTAACCCTGCCAAGGTCATCGGACGCTTTAACATGTTTGCTGCCTCTCGACAGATGAACAAGGCTCATTCCTATCACTTTAAGAACCAACAGCTTCCGCCAGAGATTGCCGCAGCAGAGTGGGACTTCTTTGTGAAGAGCAGGCAGGGCACAGCACTTCAAGATACCTCAGCTTCTGAAAATGTCGATACCCCAGATGCAGGCGTCGGTGCCAAAGTAAGCGACTCTGTCAGAGAAAAAGTCATCAAGGTGCTGTCGGAAGGTATCAGTGGCATCGACTTTGAAATAGAAAAACAACTCGTAACAAAAGGAATCTTAGACTCGCTTTCCCTCATCACCGTGGTCAGTCTTTTGGAGGAGGCTTTCTCCTGTAAGATTCCCTTTGAGAAAGTCAATGCTGAGAACTTCGACAGTGCCAGCCACATGGCCCTTTTGATGCAAGAAATAAGCCTCACCCCACAACAGACCCAGCAGCCCCCCCCCCAACCCCTCCCTGTGAGGGAGGGGAGTGAATACGCTCAAGGCGGGAATTCAGCGGATGAACTATCTACTCCCCTCCGCTATAGGGAGGGGCAAGGGGGTGGGTCTGTTGGTGCTCCGATTGCTTTTGATGAAACAGAAACATGGAAGCCTATCATACAGCGGATATTTGAACATGCGATGAAGGCTCCCAATGACATTGCTGTCATAGCCAACGACCAGGAGACCACTTACCGTGAGTTTGCCGACATGATTTATTCCATCTCTGTATGGCTGAAAGCAAAGGGTGTCAAGCAAGGCGATCATGTCGTTGTGCAGGCATCACACGAAGTGACATGCCCGGCATGCTGGTACGCCATCCACCTTGTGGGAGCTGCCGCTGTACCCGTGGAAAAAACGGCACCAGAGTCACGTGTTCTGGAAATCGCCACTGCCACAGATTCATGTTTTGTCATTGCGAAGACAATCTTGAAACCTGAAACCCTGAAACCTGAAACCTTATCATCTGTCTCATGGTCAAACTACGACGACATCTATGCCATTGAGCACAACCACGAGTTCACGGCAAATACAGCAATCAGCTATCCCGATGTCAATCTGATTTGTGATATTGTCTTCACCACTGGCACTACAGGAAAATCGAAGGGCGTCATGCTGACACATCGTCAACAGAGCCTTTACTCTTCAGTTGTAACTGATACATACGGACTTAAGATAAACACCAGGTTTTTAGTGGCTGCACCATTGAACCATGTCGGGGGAATCAGAAGCACGCATTTCCCACTTGCCAATGGTTGTTGTGTCGTATATATAGAGGGCATGGGCGACTTGGTAAAGCTTTTTGCCGTCATAGAGAAACATCATGTCACCTCACTCTTCCTGCCGCCTGCCTCCATTCGGGTCATCATCAACAGGACTGGCGACAGATTCTCCAAGTTTAAGCATCAGATAGATTTTGTTGCTTCAAGTTCCTCACCTCTGTTTGCCAGCGACAGTGATGGCCTCAAGAAACTCTTGCCCTACACCCGGCTATATAACTCTTATCAATCTACTGAGATTCCTGGAGGAACCTCATACAATTATGATAAAGAGGGGTTCCGTCCCAATTGTATCGGCAAACCTATCAGGACGATGGAGATTGCCATCCTGACTGAAGACGGACATTTCACCAAAGAGGCTGGTGTAGAAGGGCAGATCTGCGCCAAGAGCGAAATGGTGATGAAGGGATATTACAACGAGCCAGAGCTGACTCAATCGGTGTTCAAGGACGGATGGTTCGTATCCAGTGACATCGGAACATTCGACGCAGAAGGCTACCTCTATTACATTGGGCGCAAGGATGATGTCATCAACATTGGTGGCTATAAGATAGCACCGACCGACGTAGAGAGCCTTGCGCTACAGTCGGGATTAGTCCATGAGTGTCTCTGCATTGAAGACCATGACGAATACGGCGTTCCCTATCTTAAACTTCTTGTTGTAGTAAAGGACAAGAGCAAGTTCGACCCTGTGGCACTCAATACCTTCCTTTCCGATAAACTGGAAAAGTACAAGATTCCCCGGGTGATAGAGGCCGTTGATGCACTCATTAAAACCTTTAACGGGAAGACAGATAGGAAGGCTTACAGGAAGAAACTGTAAGGAGGCAACATAATAGACCGATTCAATATCATACAGAAATGGAAGAAAGAAAGAAAATATATCTCTGCCTTGCACACATGAGTGAAACAGGCGAAGAGTTGAAGTTCATCAAGGAGGCATTCGACACGAACTGGGTGGTTCCGTTGGGACCTAATGTGGATGCTTTTGAGAAGGAACTCGAAAACTACAGCCTCACCCCCAGCCCCTCTCCAAAGGGCGAGGGGAGTGAGTACCTGAGTAAAAAACGGGTGGTGGCGCTGTCGTCGGGAACGGCGGCGGTGCATCTGGCACTGTTGGCACTCGGTGTGGGGCCAGGCGATGAGGTGGTGACGCAGAGCTTTACATTCTGTGCATCAGCAAACCCTATCGTCTATTTGGGTGCGACACCCGTGTTCGTCGATTCTGAGGCAGAGACCTGGAACATGGACCCGGCATTGCTCGAACAGGCCATAGAAGACCGTATTGCAAAGACAGGACGTAAGCCCAAGGCTATAGTGCCCGTCACACTCTATGGTATGCCTTACAAAATTGAGGAGATGATAGTTGTGGCTCGCCGCTATGACATTCCCGTAGTGGAGGATGCTGCAGAGGGGCTTGGCTCACGCTACAGAGGACAAATGATGGGAACATTTGGTGAGTATGGCGTGCTGAGTTTCAACGGCAACAAGATGATTACTACCAGTGGAGGTGGTGCGCTTATCTGTCCTTCGGCTGAGGCTCGTGAACGTGTGCTATGGTATGCTACCCAGGCTCGTGAGGCCTATCCTTATTATCAGCACGAGGCTATAGGCTATAACTACCGTCTTTCGAACGTCTGTGCTGGCATAGGCCGCGGACAGATGACGGTACTTGATGACCATATCGCTCACCATCGTCATGTGGCAAAACTCTATCAGGAGGCATTTGCAGATGTTGAGGGCATAGAGTTCCATAGTGAGATAGAGGGCATGGAAAGTAACTACTGGCTCTCAAACATTTTACTTGATGAGGATTTGAAAGTTAAGGGCGAGGGAATGGCCTATACCAAGCCCATACAGGGAGTTGTTGGTGGTGCAACTGGAGTGGTACGAGGTGGAGATGCCATACATACGGATTGTGAACCGAACCGTAATGTAGAAGCACTTCGCCTAGCACTCAGTGCTGAAGGCATAGAGAGTCGTCCGCTGTGGAAGCCTATGCACAAGCAACCAGTGTATCAGACAGTGGTCAAGAGTGTGGCCTACGTCAATGGCGTATCGGAAAGCATTTTCCGTCGTGGCCTGTGCCTGCCCAGTGGCCCGATGGTGAGTGATACCGACGTGGAGCGCATTGTAAACGTCATCAAGGCTAACGTGTTATTAGTGTAGTCAGATTTATCCCAACAGAGAAACTTCCGAAATCCTAGCAAATAAAGGGGTTTCGGAAGTTTCTTTTCTCGGTTTTGACGTTTTGGGGATTACGGCTCAGCGGATGATCTTACTGTTCAAACGATGAATACTCACCATCGTTTTCTACATCACAATGGAAGGCTACTTTCGCCTTGGCATGGTGAACATGACGGCAAGCATCCGTAATTTCAATTGTTTCATACTGTAAAATAATCAAATCCAATGATGGTATCGACGAAACGATGGACATAGTCGGCAGCGGTGGGAGGCCACTGGAAACCAAGACGGTAGAGTACCTGTGTCGTGTAGTCGTTGGTTGATTCTATCCAACGTGTCTTATGGCCTGTGCCCATATCATAGGCCATAAGCGGTCGCAGGAGTGTTACCAGATCCGGATTCTCTATCATCTTCTCCAATGCTTGCTGGAACTCTTCATTCTCCACTCGTCGCAAGGTGATGCCTGCCTCGGCAAAACCCGTCAGGACGTCACTGAGGAACTGGCGATGGGTGTTGCAGGGATGGAACACCATGCACTCCTTCGGCGTCTGGGCGAGTTGCATGATGGCACAAGCCACCTCGTCGATGGGTGAGAACTCGAAACGCTGGTCGAGTGCCTCGTAAGGCACCATGCCGATGACGACATAGGCGCGCAGCGTAGCCAGGAAGTTGTTGGTATTGAAGTTGATCTGGAACTCGCCGTCTTTCTGGCGTGCCGAGAGGTTACCCACACGCATAATCTTTGCATTCAACCCGTGTTGAGCAATGGCATCGAGCACCAGTTCCTCGGCCTTGAACTTCGAATAGACATATTTGTTGGCATCGATGTTCTGTCCGATGTAGAGATCCTGCTCTGACAATTTCACTTCAGGCCCAGGGACATCGTCAATGCTGATACCGGCAATGCTATTGGTAGAGATATGGATGAGTCGCGACCCCGTGCGCAGACAGAAGCCAATCAGATGACGCACCGACTCGACGTTCACCATTTCGATGTCGTTACCGGCAGAGAAATGTTTCACATTGGCCACGCAATTAATCACTGTCAGTGAAGAGTGAAGAGTGAAAAGTGAAGAACTTGCTGCCGCCTTCTCAAGGGCGTCGGGTTCTGTCACCTCAGCGGCAAAGGCTGTCACGCGCTCGTCGAAATGACAGAAGGCCTCTGTGCGACCAAAGTAATAGAAATACAGGGTCTTAATACGGCTCAATGCCTCGTCGTTGCCCTTAGCACGGACAGGACAGAGAATCTTGCCGTCATAATTGGTCAGCAGTTCATGGAGGATGTGGATGCCGAGATAGCCTGTGGCACCAGTCAGCAGCACGTCGCCAATAGTCTGCCGCTTACCCTCACGGAAGCTGTCGAGGGTGTTCTTCTCTAACAGGGAATTGAGAGGAGCATAGTGTTTTGCCTCAGGGGTGTCAAGGTGAATGTCGGCGACAGAATCACCGACCACAGAATTGGTGGCTGAAGTCTCAATGTCACTAACGAACGCCGCCAGCGCTCTTGGCGTCTTGTAGGAAAACAGGTCGTTGAAGACTATCTGCACGCCGTGCTTGCTGGCCTCGACGATGACCTTGATGGCATTGATACTGGTACCGCCAATCTCGAAGAAGTTGTCGGTAGCACCCACC
>CAJOQT010000018.1 GCA_905236875.1 uncultured Prevotella sp.
ACTGCAGCGCGGTGGCCGTAAGGGATACGCTTTCTATCGTATCGTCATCGCTGATGCAAGAGCACCACGAGATGGTAGATTTACTGAAAAGATTGGTACTTACAACCCCAACACCAATCCTGCCACAGTAGATTTGAATTTCGAGCGTGCACTTTATTGGGTCGAGACTGGCGCACAGCCTACCGACACAGTACGTAATATCCTCAGCAACGAGGGTGTCTATCTGATGAAGCACCTGAAGGGTGGCGTTCAGAAGGGCGCATTCGATGAGGCTACTGCACAGAAGAAGTTTGACGCCTGGAAGGCAGACAAGCAGAAAGGCTTGGAGAAGATTGCTGCTGATGAGGCAAAGGCAAAGAAGGAAGCTGCTGCTGCTCAGTTGAAGGCTGAGAAGGCCCAGAACGAGGAGCAGGCCAAGAAGGTAGCCGAGAAGAAGGCTGCTGAGGCTGCCGCTAAGGCTGAGGCCGAGGCTGCTGCTGAAGCTCCCGCAGCTGAAGCTGCTGAGGCACCCGCCGAGGCATAATTATTAATGAGTAATGAGTAATTAGGAATTAGTAATTATGATTACCGAACATGCGCAGTGTTTCCGTTAAGGAGACGCTGCGCTTTTCTTTTTCTCACCTCTTACTTCTTACTTCTTACTTCTTACCTCTTAACAATGCATATCCTCGAGATTCCCTCCTTCTTCCCTCCCTACGGCGGTCTGTTCTGTTTAGATCAGGCCAAGGCATTGTCGGAGCTGGGTCATGAGGTACGCATATTGAGTAATGTGCAGGTTGGTATGACGATTGGTTTCAGGGATTACCTGACACTTCCGTTCCGTCGCTATGAGCACGAGCTGGACGGCATCACCGTCTGTCAGTCGTACCAGCGTGGCGTTCCCAAGATGGTTCGACTGAATGTGAAGCGCTGGGTGTCGATTGTCTGTTCCATGTTTGATGACTATGTTGACAAGTATGGTTGTCCTGATATCCTGCATGCCCATTGTTCGAAGTGGGGAGGCTATGCGGCGATGCTGATCAGCCGGAAATATCAGATTCCTTATGTCATCACCGAACACCTCTCCCGACTGGTGTTTGAAAAGGAGTTCGGACCTGCGCCCAGCAGTGCCTGGCAGATACCGCTTCTGAGAGAGGCTTACGAGAACGCCGATCTGGTGATTCCTGTTTCCGAAGAACTGGTCGACAACATCTCCTGCTATTTCGGCAAGGACTATCGCTGGCAGGCAGTGTCGAACACCATCGATGTGGATTATTTCCATTTCCAGCCACGTGAGCCGTTGAGTGGCCGTCCATTCCGCTTCTGTTGCCTGGCCAACTTTTGGCCTTTGAAAGGGTATGATATCCTGCTGCCTGCCTTCCGCCGATTGAAGGAAGCAGGGCTCGATATCGAACTGCATGTCGCCGGCAGAGGCACTGATTCTGCAGCTTGTAAGGCACTGCTTTCTGAGGGTGTTATCTCATACGGACTTCTTTCAAGGGATGATGTAAGGAATTT
The DNA here is from genome assembly GCA_905236875.1 of uncultured Prevotella sp. Lineage (GTDB taxonomy): Bacteria > Bacteroidota > Bacteroidia > Bacteroidales > Bacteroidaceae > Prevotella. Next base: position 1,498 of record CAJOQT010000018.1, read on the forward strand.
GCTCTATCAGTCTGACGCTTTGGTACTTGCAAGTCGCAGTGAAGTGCAGCCGTTGGCCTTGCTGGAGGCCATGAGTACGGGTATTCCGGTGGTGGCTACAGAGTGTGTCCCCCAGAGTCTGCGCATTGAGGGTGGTTGTACGATTGTGACCATTGACGACGTACAGGCCTTGTCTGATGTCATGCGCCAGGTGATGGAACAAAAAGACTTTGATGGAGTGTCTGTCTCGGCCTCTGTCAGACAAATAGCTTCCCCCGGGAAGATTGGTCGTCGGTTGACAGGTCTCTTCAACGAACTGCTTGCTTCAGTCTGACAAACACGCGGCGCAGGGCCAGTGCCGCCTTCCACAGCCCTTCGTGGCGCATGACTGCAAACAAACACTTATTCCTGAAATTTCTTGCAACTTGCCACTTCTGCTCGCACGCCAGTGTCTCTTCTGCCAGTGAGGCTTGGTGTGAACGGAAGGCATGCATGCACATAGCGAAGACACGCAGCTGCAGGAACTGGCTGATGTCTATGTTCTGTCGCTGTGCCATATAGCAGCAAAGGCTGGTGGTACGTTGCTTGAAGCGAAACTGCTTAATCTCGTCGTCGGGTGAGGATATGCTGTTGTGTCCGATACTGTAGTTGAGCGTCACGTCCGGCAGGTAGGCAATGTTACCTTGTTCTGCCAATACAAACGCCACTTGCAAGTCTTCGCATCCGTATGCTTTGTTACGGAACATGGGTTCGTCTTCATGGAGTGCTTGTAAGACGGGTGCCTTCCGATAGAGCGAGGTACACAGATGAACGACAGGCCTTGCTGTCTGCGTGAGGATAGCCTTCAATATCTTCCTGCCTTCTGTTATCGGTGCGGGGAAGGGTTGTGAACCGCTTGGTCTGGTGCTGCCGTCCGACTCGTAGTAGAAGTTCCAGTCTGTGTGTACAAGCATCACGTCGGGATGTTGTTCCAGGATGCAGACTTCCTTCTCGAGTTTCAGAGGGTCAGTCCAGAAATCATCGCCCGCACAGTCGCCAATATACTCACCTCTGGCTGCCAGCATACAGTCGAAGTAGTTGTCTTGTATGCCTTTATTGTGGTCGTTGCCTATGAGTCGGATGGTATCCGGGTGAAGCTCGGCATACGACTGGCAAACGGCTCGTGTACCGTCAGTGGAGCAATCCTCGCCGATGATGATCTCTATCGGCATGTGGCACTGCTGCATCAGGATGCTGTCCAGCGTCCGAGCGATGGTCTTCTCCTGGTTGTATGTCGTGACGATAACAGAAATCATGCGGTCTAACGTTCTTTTGGTAACAGGGGTATGGCGAACATCAGCAGCTTCAGGCCGAAGTCGCTGTTTGTCAGACGGCGGAACCAGCGGTATTTCGTCGTATAGTTCTTGTCGGGTAGGGGGAACAGCCCCTCACGGCGCAGCAGGCCGAGCTTGCGGTCCAGGTAGTGGCGCGAGCGGGTCTGCAGGATGACATTGTAGATGTAGTTCATGGTCAGCTGGTCGATACGCCGCTGTATGGCCACCTGTTCATTGGCCGGCATGGTGCTTAACAGCCTTCTCAGACTCTTGATAACGTATATCTGGTCGTTCAGCCGTTTGATCTTGCTGCGACGGTCGCCCTTGGTCATGATGGTGTTGGCATGCTTCCTGTAGATATATGCTTTCGCGTCGGTGCTGTATATCTGCTTGGCATGCAGGAGCAGCTGCGGCGTGAATTCCTCGTCTTCATGGTAGATGGAAGGAGTGAAACGCAGCGTTCCTAAGATGGAACGGCTGAAGATGTAGCCGCATGCCGTGCCGTGAATGTTATGGTTCTTCATGTATTCCGTTCCACTCATTATCTCCGAGTCTTCGAATGTGGAGCCATGCGTGGGTTTGTTGCTGAAGTCGAACAGTACCATCTCCGGCTTCTGATAGCGTACGATGTCGAGGCAGTGCTCGTAAGCCGCCTGGTTGAGCATGTCGTCAGCGTCGATGAACTGCAGGTACTGTCCGCTGGCCAGCTGAATGCCTCTGTTGCGTGCGATGCTGAGTCCCCGATTCTTCTGACGGAGATAGATGATATCGTCGCCATACCGCATAATCTCATTCATGGGGGAAATCTCTGAACCATCATCAATGAGGATGATCTCCCGCTCGTAGGGGCGCAGTGACAGGGCAACAATGCTGTTGATACACTCGCACAGCATCTTGACAGGCTTGTTGTAGTATGTCAGGATGAAACTGACCAGGGGCTGTTGTTGTCTGTTGGTTTCCATTGCTACAAAGGTACGGCATTTTTGTCGAATGACAAAATTTTTGACAGATAAAATAAAAGATGGATATAAACGTTTAATATAATGAAATGAATAACCATGACGAAGACGGGTACGGCCACGTACTGAAATATACGGGTATATTCGGTGGCGTACAGGGTCTGATAATCTTTATCAGTCTTGTGCGTAACAAGTGTATGGCCCTATTCCTGGGTGCTGGCGGTATGGGCTTCAACTCATTGCTGACCTCTGTACAAAACTTCGCCTCGCAATGTACGAACCTGGGCATCTCGTTTGGCGGGGTGCCTCGCCTGTCGGAACTGTATGAAAGGGGGGAGCGCAGTCAGATAGACTATTATATCCAGGTAATTCGATTGTGGAGTCTGCTTGCTGCCGTTATGGGTGTCGTGTTCTGTGTAGTCATCAGTCCGTTTATCGATATCCTGTCGTTTACCTGGGGTAATCACACGTTACACTACGCGTTGCTGGGTCTTGCTGTCGGCATGGCAGCCATCACGGGAGGTGAGATGGCCATTCTGAAGGCGACGCGTAAGCTGGGTTCGCTGGCGAAGGTACAAGTGTATTCGGCTATTGCTGCTGTCTTGGTGTCTGTTCCCCTCTATTATTATTTCTGGCATACGGGAGTATTGCCTGCTATCGTGTTGATAGCAGCGGCAACCATGCTTACTACCATCTTCTATTCCTACCGTTGTTTCCCGCTACGCCTGCAGTTTACGCGTCAGCAGCTGCGTGACGGGGCAGGCATGATAAGTCTCGGCGTCTCTTTCGTGCTGGCAGCAGCAGTGGGCAGTTGTGCCGAGATGCTGGTACGTTCCTTCCTGAATGTCGAGGGTAGCCTGGAAGACATCGGACTGTATAATGTGGGATATATGGTGACCATCACCTATGCGGGCATGGTATTCTCGTCCATGGAGAATGATTATTATCCCCGGTTGTCTGCCATCAATCAGGATATCTTAGCTACCAATCTCACGGTAAATAAGCAGATGGAAGTGTCACTGCTGCTGCTTTCGCCCATGCTGGTGGCACTGTTGACAGCCTTGCCGCTACTTATCCCCCTGTTGTTCAGCGAGGAGTTCCTGCCAGTGGTCGCCATGACGCAGGTGGCTGTGCTGGCCATGTATTTCAAGGTGTTGACACTGCCTGTGGCATATATCACGCTGGCCCGTGGCTATTCGCTTTTCTACCTGATGCTGGAGAGCAGCTATTTCATCGTCTTTGTCCTGCTCATCATGGTGTGCTATCGCCAATGGGGAATCTTCGGAACGGGTGTTGCTATTGTTCTGGCACATGTATTCGAATATATACTCATCAATGTCTTTGCCTATTGGAAGTATGACTACCGTTGCACGTGGCAGCTGGTGCGCTATGCTACGGTACAAATGGTGATCGGTGTTATGGCGTTGGCTGTCTCCTTTCTGACTGATGGTTGGGTATATTGGATAACAGAAGCCGCACTGACGGCTGTCAGTACGGCTTATTCTCTTTATGTCCTGCGGCGCAAGACTCATCTGTGGGAGACCCTGAAACGTAAGCTTCGTGCAAGCTGAACGCCATCGAGCTCGCTCGGAATGGCTGAGACGCAGCCGAAGGTATCCAAGCTTCGTCGGAGCTAATCTCATCAGCGGTAGAACCGCTGATCACAGTCTGTTGTCACTCCCCCCTCGGGGGAGCCGGAGAGGGGTTTGTCTGTTGTCCTTTTTCAGAACCTGAAGTCAAGTTCCATATCAATCAAGTTATAGTTGTGTTTGGCGAGATTGCGGTCGTTGACGTGGGAATACTCCAGATGCATCTCCAGATTCTTCGTGAAGAAATAGTTCAGACCACACTCTATCTGATTAACCGAGGTGCCCCATTCCTTTGATACGCGATAGGTCTGGTAACGGGCCTTGGCATGCAGCTTTGACTTGATGATGGGCACGATGCCGAATGCGTACCAGCCATCGGCCTTATCACCTAAGCTGTAGTTGATGACGTTGCTGCCGATAACACCCGTTCCCCAACCCTGTGAGTGGATATACTCAGCGCGGAAGGTGTATTCGTTGAGATCGTATTCTGCGGAGAGGCAGTAACGGTTCAGAGGCACGTTGCCTGTGATGGTCCTAACGCCGCCAGGAATCACTTCTGTCCCAAGCACCATATCTCCGTGGCTGCCATGCCATCCGAAGGCACCGATGCGCACGCCCTTGACCGGCATCACCCAGATACCTCCGATGATGTCCTTCTGATTGTTCTTATCTTTAGTGTTGACGCCTTCACCATTATAGATACCTATCTGATAGTGGAGCAGCTTGCGTCCGCTGGCGTTCGGCAGGATGTCGCCCGCAACCTGGATACCGATGTCACGTCCACCGCTGGACTTCTCACCGGCACGGTCGCCGAAACCAGAGAGGCGGTTAATCACGTCGGCATAGCCTCTCCAACCCTGTGTGATGGGGTGGGTGGGGTTCTCGAAAGTGAAGGCACGCTTGAACTGTCCTGCACGAATCTTGAACTCCGGATATTTCCGCCATTCTGCATAGAGGTCAACAAGCTGTACGGTGGGCTCACCTGCACCCTTGAGATTCGTGCCCTGAATCTGGGCACGCCAGTCGAAGTCTCCGATCTTACCGTCGAGAATAAAACGAGCCAGTCGCAGGTTGAAGGAGTTGCTGTGATCTCCTTCCTTATCGATGCCCTGATACTGTAGCATGCCGTAGCCGCTGAACTTGATGTTCTTCACCCATGCGGGAACATCGCCGTCACCCTCGTTGCCATCGGTGTTCTGGGTGTCCAGATCATCGGCAGCAGCACAGATGGTAATAGCCAACAGCAGTGTCAGAAGACCTGCCATCCGTTTCATTGTTGTTTCCATAATTCTGTTGTTTTGGTTAGTAATGCTGCAAAGATAATAAAAAAAAATGAAACTACCAAATCAGAATGGAAAATAACAACGTAATCTTTTCATTTTTCCTGTGTCGGCAATCTATCTGTGTAACAGCAGTACGACATTCTCCACATGAGGGGTGTGGGGGAACATGTCAACGGGCTGTACCTCGACCACCTTGTAATCGGCGTCGAGCATCTGCAGGTCACGGGCCTGGGTCGCAGGGTTACAGGACACATAGACGATACGCTCTGGGGCAGCGTTCAGGATGGTCTTCACCACATCAGGGTGCATGCCGGCTCGCGGCGGGTCGGTGATGATGACATCCGGACGGCCGTGTTCGGCAATGAAGTCGTCGGTTAGGATGTCCTTCATGTCACCGGCATAGAACAGTGTGTTGTCAATGCCGTTGAGTGCGGAGTTGACCTTGGCATCCTCGATGGCTTCAGGAACATACTCGATGCCGATGACCTGACGGGCACGGCGTGCCACGAAGTTCGCGATGGTTCCCGTGCCGGTGTAGAGGTCGTAAACCAGGGGAGCCTCCCCCGACCCCTCCGAAGGGAGGGGAGAACTGAAGGCGAACTCACGTGCGACGGAGTACAGGTGGTAGGCCTGCTCGGTATTGGTCTGATAGAATGATTTGGGACCGACCTTGAACTTCAGGTCTTCCATGGTCTCGAAGATATGGTCCTCGCCCTTGAACACCAGAATATCCTGGTCGCCAATGGTGTCGTTACATTTCTGATTGTCCAGATAGAGTAGGGAGGTGATTTGTGGGAACTTGTCGGCTATGTGCTGTAATAAGGCAAGCGCTTTCTGACCATTTTCGTCGTCCCAGCTCCCCCTCTCTTGGGAGGGGGTCGGGGGGAGGCAAAACTGAATGATCACCATCCACTCGCCCGTGTTGCTGTTGCGGATGATGACATCGCGCAGCAGTCCCACCTGCTGACGCAGGTCGAAGAACGACAGGCTATGTTTCACGGCATAGTCGCGTATCTCGTTGCGTATCCGGTTATGCAGGTCGTCCATCAGCCAGCATTTCTCGATAGGCAGTATCTTATCAAACGCTCCCGTAATATGGAAGCCGATGGCGGGGTGATTCTTAAGTGAAGAGTGAAGAGTGTAGAGTGTAGAGTTTGCTGCCGCCGTTGAGTCTGCGTCAGTAATAGTTTCATGGGCGGCAGCAAACTCTACATTCTCAGTTCTACACTCTAAACTATTAAATTGCTCCTTTGTCAGATACCGCTTGTTGGCACAGCCGTAGTCCAGCTTGTTACGATATTCACGTGTCTTTACGCTGCCCAGGATAGGACGGAACTCCGGTAGCTGGACTTTACCGATACGTTCCAGCTGGTCGCGTACCTGTTGCTGTTTCATCTTCAGCTGTTCCTCGTAGGGCAGCTGTTGCCATTTGCAGCCGCCGCAAACGCCGAAGTGCTGGCAGAAAGGCTGGGTGCGCAAGGAACTGGGAGAGATTATCTTGGCAATCTCCGCCTCCATGAAGCTGTGTTTCTTACGTCGTACCTGCAGATCGACGACATCGCCCGGAACGGCATAAGGTACGAAGACCACCATGTCGTCAATGCGTGCAAGGGCTTTTCCCTCGGCAGCATAGGCAGTGATGGTGACGTTATGTAGCAGTGGCAGTGGCTTTTTCTTTCTTGTCATAATTATAAATATGTATGGGACAATCTGCTGCAAAGGTAAACAAAATATTTGGTAATATCCAACCTCCTTGAAAAAAATGCAAAATTTTCTCATTTTCTTTGGTAATGTGCAGGAAATTGAATACCTTTGCGCAATTGGAAACAATATTAGTGTTAATCGTAAATATTAAAGTTTGATTTTATGAGTCAAAAAAGAGTTTACCTGTTCGGTAACGGTAAGGCCGAAGGTAATGCAAAGATGCGTGAGGAACTTGGTGGCAAGGGCGCTAACCTTGCTGAGATGAACCTGATTGGCGTTCCCGTTCCTCCAGGTTTCACAATCACTACAGACTGCTGTAACGAGTACTATCAGGTTGGTCAGCAGAAGATCATGGAGCTGCTGAACGACGACGTGATGGCAGCCGTAAAGCACATCGAGGTGCTGATGAACTCGAAGTTCGGTGACAAGGAGAATCCTCTGCTTGTCTCTGTCCGTTCAGGTGCCCGTGCCTCTATGCCTGGTATGATGGACACCATCCTGAACCTCGGTCTGAACGACGAGGTGGCTGAAGGCATGGTGAAAAAGACCAACAACCCCCACTTCGTGTATGACAGCTACCGTCGCTTCGTACAGATGTACGGTGATGTAGTGCTCGAGATGAAGCCCGTGAACAAGACCGACATCGACCCGTTCGAGGAGATTATCGAGGGTGTGAAGAAGGAAAGCGGTGTTGTTCTCGACAAGGATCTCTCTGTAGAAGACCTGAAGAGACTGGTGAAGCTGTTCAAGGCTGCCATCAAGGAGCGTACCGGCAAGGAGTTCCCCGATGATCCCATCGAGCAGCTCTGGGGTGCTATCTGCGCCGTGTTCCGCAGCTGGATGAACGAGCGTGCTATCCTCTATCGTAAGATGGAAGGCA
>CAJOQT010000019.1 GCA_905236875.1 uncultured Prevotella sp.
AGAGTCACCATCGTTCTGATAGCACTTGGCGGCGTTGATACCACCCTGAGCAGCGATAGAGTGAGCACGACGGGGAGAGTCCTGAATACACAGGTTGATCACATTGAAGCCCATCTCACCGAGTGAAGCAGCTGCAGAGGCACCAGCCAGACCGGTACCAACGACGATAACGTCAAGCTTCAGCTTGTTCTTCGGATTGACAAGACGCTGATGAGCCTTATATTCCTTCCATTTCTCAGGCACCGGACCTGCAGGAATCTTAGAATCAATTACTTTAGCCATAACTTTAATTTTCGTTTTGGGGATTTTCGATTTTCGATTTATTAGCACTTGCAGTCCTTACACTGGCAGGGATCGCACTTGCAACCAGTTTTCTCTGCGCACTTGCAGTCCTCACACTCACAAGGATCGCACTTACAAGCCTTCTCGGCATCACACTGACAGGGGTCACACTTGCAGTCCTCACACTTGCAACCTTCTGCCTTCTTGCAGCAGTCGTCAGTTTTTTTGCAACCTTCTGTCATCTCACAGCAGTCTGGGTGTGCTTTGTCGCAAGCATGTGGCTTCACGCATTCAGTCTTTGCCTTACAGCCATCGGCTGTGCCCTCACAGCAGAGACTCGGAGCGCACTTGAAAGCGAAAGCCAGAATAACAGCCAGGAAGCCCAGAGCAAGGAGTGAAACGTAGATGTTACCAATCATACGCCAGCGGCAAAACCATACCTTACCACTAACACCCAGCGTCTGCATAGCTGACCAAAAGCCGTGAGTAAGGTGGAACCAGAGTGCCACAATCCAGATGACATAGAGCACAGCATAAACGGGACATGAGAATGTCTCTACAATCCATCCAAAACCGTCACCAGGAGCATGAGCCAGTCCTTCAATATGGAACAACTCGGCAAACATCATGTTGTACCAGAAGTTGAACAAGTGAAGCAACAAGCCAAGGCAAACAATAATACCCAGAACGAGCATGTTCTGCGATGCCCATTCCACCTTCGACGGCTTGTCGGTTACTGCATAACGCTCCGTACCACGTGCACGACGGTTCTGTGCCGTGAGGATAAAAGCGTAAACAATGTGAACCACAGCAAGTGCGGCCAGGCCGAGCGTTGCAACAACGGCATACCAATTGGCGCCGAGCAACTCACAAATCATGTTGTATGCCTCACCCGATATCAGCGCAACAATGTTCATGGCACAATGGAATGTGAGGAACAGAATCAGCGCGATACCCGTGACGGACATCACAACCTTTCGGCCAACAGAAGAATTAAATAACCACATAATTGATTGAAATTTAAATATTTAAATTGTTAATAATGATTTTTCGTAGTATGAATTCCTGCCTCACGGCAACAAAACGAATACTTAAAAATAGGTACGCTCACGCGTGTTTAGGCTACAAAATTAATACAAAATAATGAAATGTCAAAAGCTTTTGAAAAGAAAATGCAAAAAAATTCATACAGAAAATCATCTTTTCTTTTGTTCTGTGCCCGATTTTTTGTAAATTTGCAGGGCATTACAAACAAAAGACATGAAGGAAATAAAGCGAATCGTTCTCACTGGCGGTCCTTGCGCAGGTAAGACCACTGCCCTTGTCAGAGTCATTGAACACTTCTCCAGCAGAGGTTTCAAAGTGTTTACCATCCCTGAAGTACCCACCATGTTTACGCAGGCGGGCATGGACTATCTAACCAAAAACCAGCGCTTCTTCTATGAAGGAGAAAAGGCTACGCTCGAAATGCAGCTGGCCCTGGAAGACAAGTTCATGCGCATGGCGCAGACTCTCGACTGCCCATGCGTCATTGTTTGCGACCGTGGTGCGATGGACATCTCAGCCTATATGAAGCCTGAGTTGTGGGAGGAGTTGACCAAAGACGTGGGCACCAATACCACAGAATTGCGTGACGAACGCTATGATGCTGTACTCCACCTGGTCAGTGCCGCTGACGGTGCCGAGCAGTTCTACACTACCAGCAACAATGCCAGCCGCAACGAGAAAGCTGACGAACAGGGACTACAGATTGCCCGTATGCTGGACAAGCGTGTCATCGAGGCTTGGACAGGTCATCCCCATCTGCGCGTCATCAACAACAACGAAGACTTCGATGCCAAGCTGAACCGTGTACTGAAGGAAATCAGCAGCGTCCTGGGACTGCCACAGCTTATCGAGGAGGAGCGCAAATACATCGTCACGGTAACGGGCGATATTCCTGCCGACAGCATTGAGAGCGACATCACGCAGACCTATCTGGTCGGTGAGCCTGGTGCGGAGATTCGTCTGCGCCGTCGCGAATGGGCAGGAAAGTTTGTCAATGTACACACAACGAAAATGAGAATCTCACCGACAGAGGAGCTTGTTACTGAACGTCAGATCTCTAACAACCTCTACCAGAGCATGATGCAGCAGGCAGACCCCTATCGGCAGACCATCCATAAACTTCGCAAGAGCTTTATTTGGAAAGGCCAGTACTTCGAACTCGACTTTTATCAGGAGCCGCATCAGGGTCTTGTCATTCTTGAGACTAAGGGCATCCGTCGTCATGAGGACGTGAAGTTCCCGCCATTCCTGAAAGTTGTCGAGGACATCACAGGAAACACCAAGTACTATAACCACAACCTGGCACTGGCAAGACAGTAAGGGTCATTCACCGAAAGAATACGTAACAGCTATGATTCTGAAGTACGATGTTCTCGTTATCGGTGGCGGACATGCCGGCTGTGAGGCCGCTACGGCAGCAGCCAATATGGGTGCCAAGACCTGTCTGGTCACCATGGACATGAACAAGATTGCGCAGATGTCGTGCAACCCTGCCGTCGGCGGCATTGCCAAAGGTCAGATTGTACGCGAGATTGATGCGTTGGGTGGACAGATGGGACTTGTTACTGACGCTACAGCCATCCAGTTTCGCATGCTCAATCGCGGCAAAGGCCCTGCCGTCTGGAGTCCGCGTGCCCAGTGCGATCGTGGCAAATTCATCTGGGAATGGCGCCGTGTACTTGACGAAACGCCCAATCTCGACATCTGGCAGGACCAGGCCGAGGAGCTGCTTGTAGAAAAAGCCTCCCTTTCTTCCCTCAAGGGGGACACAATAGTTCCAAAAGGTAATGAGGCTCCCTCGGGGGCGATAGGGGGTGCTGTCATAGGCGTCCGGACCATCTGGGGCTGCGAGCTACGTGCCAAGGCCGTCATCATTACTGCCGGCACTTTCCTCAACGGACTGCTGCACATCGGACGGAAGATGGTGCCAGGAGGACGCATTGCAGAACCCGCTGTCACCCATTTCACCGAAAGTATCACCCGACATGGCATCCGTTCTGCCCGTATGAAGACAGGCACCCCTGTGCGTCTTGACAAGCGGACCGTCCATTTTGAAGACATGGAGATACAGGACGGAGAAAATGACTTCCATCAGTTCAGTTTCATGGGCGAGCACAGAATTCTGAAACAGCTGCCCTGCTGGATGTGCTATACCAATCCTGAAGTACATGAGACTCTGCGTACAGGACTTGCAGACTCCCCACTCTACAATGGTCAGATACAGTCGATAGGACCACGTTATTGTCCGTCGATAGAGACCAAGCTGGTGACCTTTCCAGACAAGGACCAGCACTTGTTGTTCCTGGAACCGGAAGGTGAGACGACGAACGAGATGTACCTCAATGGCTTCTCTTCGAGTCTGCCGATGGAAGTTCAGATTGCAGCCCTACGAAAGATTCCGGGACTACGCGATGCCAAGGCTTATCGTCCAGGCTATGCCATTGAATACGACTTCTTCGACCCCACGCAGCTGAAGCACTCGCTGGAATCGAAAATTATAGAAGGACTCTTCATGGCTGGACAGGTAAATGGAACTACCGGCTACGAAGAAGCAGGATGTCAGGGTACGATAGCTGGCATCAATGCAGCGCTGAAAGCTGGTTCTGCAGGCTGCTGCAGTACAGCAACAGACAAGACCTTCACGCTAGCAAGGGACGAAGCCTATATCGGCGTACTCATCGATGATCTGGTTACAAAGGGCGTTGACGAACCCTATCGTATGTTTACCTCCAGAGCTGAATACCGCATCCTGCTCAGACAGGACGATGCCGATGCCCGCCTGACGGAAAAGGCATACGAACTGGGACTGGCCAAGCGCGAACGCTATGACAGATGGATGGAAAAGAAGAAACAGGTAGAAGCCATCGAGTCTTTCTGTCAGCAGACACCCATCAAAGCCAAGGACGTCAATGACGGACTGACACAGTTAGGCACAACCCCACTCGAACGAGGATGCCGTCTCATTGATCTGGTCAGCCGTCCACAGCTCTCCCTCAACAACCTCAGTGACATCGTCCCATCGCTCAAAGAATTCCTGAATGGCATCGACGACCGCAAGGAAGAAATCATCGAAGCCGCAGAAATACGCATCAAATACAAGGGATATATTGACAGAGAACGCATGGTTGCAGAAAAGATGCACAGACTGGAAAGCATCAGAATCAAGGGACACTTCAACTACATGGAGATGAACTCACTCTCTACAGAAGCACGTCAGAAGCTGACAGCCATCGAACCGGAAACACTCGCTCAAGCCAGCCGTATCCCGGGCGTTTCACCCAGCGACATCAACGTCCTGCTCGTTCTCATGGGAAGATAGGAGATCGGGAAAATGAGCGAGGATGTTTCACGTGAAACAAAAAGCAGTATATGGCTTATCCAAGTAACTTATAAATGAACTATAAATAAAAGATTTATGAACAACAAGACATTATTGGCAAATCTTCGATGCATTAAGGACTTTCCGCAGAAAGGCATCAACTTCCGTGACGTTACCACCCTGTTCAAGAATCCCGCTTGCGTACAGATCATGGTGGACGAACTCTATGAAATCTACAAGGACAAAGGCATCACGAAGATCGTTGGAATCGAGAGTCGCGGTTTCGTGATGGCTTCGGCACTCGCCGTTAAACTGGGTGCAGGTATCGTACTCTGTCGTAAGCCAGGAAAACTGCCTGCAGCTACCATTCAAGAAAGCTACACGAAGGAATACGGCGAAGACACCATTGAGATTCATGAGGATGCCATCAACGACAAAGACGTGGTTCTGCTTCATGACGACCTGCTGGCTACCGGTGGCACCATGAAGGCTGCCGTCAATCTGGTCAGGAAGTTCAACCCACGCAAGATCTACCTCAACTTCATCATCGAAATCACAGACGAGGGACTGCATGGGCGAGATATCTTTGATGAGGACACAGAAATCACTACCCTGATTCGCGTATAGTTCCAAAGAGTTGGCTGATACCGTAGTAGTGACACTATCAGCTCAACAATGTTTCACGTGAAACAAAGATGACGAAAAGAGAGGACGAGGAAAGACTGGAGCGACTGAAGCAGATAGTCAGCAGGCTGCCACACAAGCCCGGCAGCTACCAGTTTTATGACGACACAAAGACCATCATCTATGTGGGTAAGGCGAAAGACCTCAAGGCGAGGGTATCGTCTTACTTCCACACAGAGGTAGATCGTTTTAAGACCAAGGTTCTCGTCTCCAAAATCCAAGACATCAGCTATACGGTGGTCAACACGGAAGAAGACGCTCTATTGCTTGAAAATTCACTCATCAAGAAATACAGCCCACGCTACAATGTACTCTTAAAAGACGGCAAGACATATCCCAGCATCTGCGTCACCAATGAGTACTTTCCCCGCATCTTCAAGACACGTACCATCAACAAAAAATGGGGCACCTACTACGGCCCCTACTCTCACCTTGGCAGCATGTATGCCGTGCTGGACATCATCAAGGAGCTGTACCACCCACGCACCTGCAGACAACCCATCACAAAAGAAGGTGTTGAGACAGGAAAATACAAGGTGTGCCTGGACTACCACATCAAGAAATGCATGGGTCCGTGCATGGGCAAACAGAGCTGGGAGGACTACCAGAAGAACATCGCTAAGGCAAAGGAGATTCTGAAGGGGAACACCCGTCAAATCCTGCGTGAACTGAAGGACGAAATGCTCCGACTCAGCGAAGAACTACGCTTCGAAGTAGCAGAGGAGGTGAAACGGAAATACTTTGCTCTTGACTCCTTCGTTAGCAAAAGCGAGGTCGTCAGCCATACCATCAACAAAGTTGATGTCTTCTCAATCATATCAGACGAAAAGACGGCCTATATCAACTACCTGCATGTCTCTAACGGCAGCATCAACCAAAGTTTCACTATTGAATACAAGAAGAGGCTCAACGAGACAGACGAGGAGCTGTTACAGTTGGGCATCGTGGAACTGAGGGAGCGCTTTGGAAGCGATGCGAAGGAGGTAATTGTCCCCATGGAAATGCAGGAAACACTGGGACAAGTGACCTTTACCGTGCCCAAGTTGGGTGACAAGAAAACGCTACTGGAACTGTCGATGATGAACTGCAAACAGTACAAGTTCGACCGCCTGAAACAGGCAGAGAAGTTGAATCCGGAGCAGAAACAGGTACGCCTGATGAAGGAGCTGCAGGAGAAGCTGCACCTGCCCTCCCTACCCTATCACATCGAGTGTTTCGACAACTCGAACATATCTGGTACAGATGCCGTTGCAGCCTGCGTGGTTTTCAAGAAGATGAAACCCTCGAAGAGCGACTACAAGCGGTACAACATCAAGACCGTCGAGGGACCTGATGACTATGCCTCCATGAAGGAGGTAGTAGGGAGGCGCTACCAACGCCTCATACAGGAACAGCAGCCCCTACCCGATCTCATCGTTGCCGATGGCGGCAAGGGTCAGATGGAGGTGATCCGTCAAGTAATCCAGGACGAATTAGGGCTGGATATTCCTATTGCCGGACTTGCCAAGGATAACCGTCACCGTACGAATGAGCTGCTTTATGGCTTCCCGCCAATGAGCATCCAGTTGAAGACGGACAGCGAGCTTTTCCACGTATTGACACAGTTACAGGACGAGGTACACAGGTTTGCCATCGAATTCCACAGAAACAAGCGTTCTAAACATGCCTTGGAGTCGGAGCTTGACGGCATCAAGGGCATCGGACCAAAAACGCGTGACGAGCTTCTAAACGAGCTTAAATCGGTTCGTAGAATACGTGAGACGGATGTGGAGACGCTGTCGGAAATAATCGGGCGAGCCAAGGCGGAAATAGTGTACCGGCACTTCCATAAAACGGAAACGTAACTTCGTTGCCAGAGAAACGTAATACTCGATAGTATTTTGCTGGCGTAACGCATAACGCGTAACACGCGAAACATGAAGCAGTTTGCACTATAAATTTTATAAGTATAATCATATTAATTATTATATTAATATAATAATTAAAGTTGATATGAATAGTATTTTAAACAATGAAATTTACTTCATGTTTCGCGTGTTACGCGTTATGCGTGTTACGCCAAAAAATTTCCCGGCTTTGTGGACTTCATACGAAAGTGTGTTAAGAATTTTTCGTGAAGTGAATCGCGAAAATTTGGTAGTTTAAAAATAATGTAGTAACTTTGCCGTCAGAATCGAAAAACCAAAAACTATGAGAGCAGTCATCCAACGAGTCAGTCACGCCAGCGTCACTATCGAAGGTGTTGTGAAGAGTCAGATACAGCAGGGTTTCCTCATTCTGCTGGGCCTATGCGATGAGGACACGATGGAAGATGTTGACTGGCTGGTAAAGAAGGTTGCGAATCTGCGCATATTTGGCGATGAAAATGACGTGATGAACTGTTCCATTCTCGATATAGGCGGTGAGGCACTGGTCGTGAGCCAGTTCACACTCTACGCCAGCTACAAGAAAGGCAATCGTCCGAGTTGGTTCAGAGCTGGCTCCCACAAGCACTCTATCCCACTCTACGAGGCATTCTGTCAGCTGTTGGGTAACCAACTGGGCAAACCTGTCGGCACAGGGGAATTCGGCGCAGATATGAAGGTTGAACTCATCAACGACGGTCCTGTAACAATTTGTATGGATACAAAGAATAAGGAATAATGGAAAAGAATAAGAAAGACAAAGCATTAAAAGCACTCATCATATATTGCACGATCTGCTTTATTATCCTTTTCATATTACCCTGGGCAATAGGATTAATTATGTATATCACGGGAGGGCCAAAATTTGATTAATATGACAATAAAAGAGGCACAAAAGTTAGTAGATGAATGGATCAAGGAGTATGGCGTACGCTACTTTTCTGAACTGACCAACATGGCAGTGCTGACAGAAGAAGTAGGTGAACTGGCACGTATCATGGCACGACGCTATGGCGAGCAATCATGGAAAGTCACTGACAGACGCGCAGCAGACAACGGTCGCGAGGCCATGGGTGAAGAGATGGCTGATGTGCTGTGGGTACTCATCTGCCTGGCCAACCAGACAGGTGTCGATTTAACCCATGAATTCGAGAAATCGATGGAGAAAAAGACCCGTCGCGACCACCTCAGACATATAGAAAACGAGAAACTATTAGCATAAATATTACATCAATTAAAAGACAACCTACTATGACAGAACATCATTGTGATTGCGGACATGAGCACAGCGCTCTGCCGAAGAGCAAGTACGAAGAGGCACTTGCCAAGTACAACTGTAACTTGAATGACGACGACGTAAAAGCCGCCGTAAAGAAAATCATCGCTGAGAAAGTGGCAGAAAACGACACGCCTGAAGTGAAGAAATTCATGTTTGGCAGCATTTGTCTGACCACCCTGACTACCGTAGATTCTGACGAGAGCGTGCTGCGGCTGGTAGAGAAGGTAAACGAATTTGCCCATGAGTATCCTGCCATGCCACATGTGGCAACAGTCGTTACCTATCCTCGTTTCGCCAAACTCGTAGCAGAGTCATTGGAAGTTGAAGGAGTCATTCCCACTGTCGTCAGCGGTGCCTTCCCATCTTCACAGGCAACGATTGAAATCAAGGTAGCCGAAACAGCCTTGGCCGTCCGTGACGGTGCCCGCAATGTTGACATCGTGATGCATGTCGGACAATTCTTGAGCGGAGACTATGAGACGGTATGCGATGAAATCAGTGAAATGAAGGCAGCTTGTGGTGAGGTACCCATGAAGGTTATTCTTGAAACGGGCGACCTCGGCTCTTGCTCGAACATCAAGAAGGCTTCCTTGCTGTCGATGTATGCTGGTGCCGACTACATCAAGACCTCAACAGGTAAGGAGAAAGTAAGCGCTACACCTGAAGCAGCTTACGTCATGTGCCAGGCTATCAAGGAATACTTCGATGAAACGGGCATTCGCGTAGGTTTCAAACCAGCTGGCGGCATCAATTCTGTGACCGATGCCCTCATCTATTACACCATTGTCAAGGAAGTGTTGGGTGAAGAGTGGCTGACCAACTACTATTTCCGTCTTGGTACAAGCCGACTGGCCAACCTGCTGCTCAGCGAACTGGAGGGCAAAGAAGTAAAGTTCTTCTGACAAGAAAAGCGTGCAAGCTTGAGCGCTTCTGATCAGTAATTACGCTGAACGACATAATCGACATAGGCCGTCAGGGCTTCCCTGATGGCCTTTTCCTTGACACTTTCATCGATGTACTGCTTACACAGCAGACTGTATTCCGACATACGCTTTTCGGCATAGCCGATACCACCCTGCTGCTTGGCGAAATCCACCAAAACAGCGATTTCATCGGCATTGACAGTACCAGCCTTCACCTTGCGTGCCAGGGTCTGCATCGACTCCAAACTACTGTTGTTCAGGGCATAGATGACGGGCAGGGTCAGTTTACCTTCTGCCATATCGTTGCCTGTCGGCTTTCCTATCTCCTTCGATTCGTAGTAGTCGAATATGTCGTCACGTATCTGGAAAATAATGCCAAGGTTCTGTCCGAAGACTCTCGCCTTCTCGACTTCGTCGGGCAAAGCACCGGCAGACAAGGCTCCAATACTGGCGCACGACTCGAAGAGGGCGGCTGTCTTCATCTTGATTACCTCGTAATAGACGGCTTCGCTGATCTCCGTATTCTGGATGTTCGAAAGCTGAAGTATCTCACCACGAGCCAGTGTGCGTCCCAGTTCTGCCAAGTTCTGGATAATCGTATCGTTAGTGGTATAAGCCACATGCAACAGCGCCGTAGAGAGCAGATAGTCGCCCACCAGCACAGCCACCTTATTATTATAGGTAGCATTAACCGATGCCTGTCCCCTGCGCTCGCTGCTTTCATCCACCACGTCGTCGTGTATCAGTGATGCTGTATGCAACAGCTCCAGTCCTACGGCGGAGTTCAGCGTGATCTTTGAGACACCGCCATAGTTCTTTGCGAGAAGCAGCATCAGGATAGGCCGCATGCGTTTGCCGCCACGCTGACTGATGTGGTTCAGCACCTGCGAAAGCAAAGGGTCAGTATGCGTCAGTGCGCCATTGAACAACCCGATAAATTCGTTTAAATCAGCATCAATTGGCTGTTTGATCAGCTTCAGATAATCCATATCTTACAAATTTTGATACAAAATTACAGAAATATCTGGGATATTGCCAAATTTTTTAGTAATTTTACGCGGAAAATAGAAAATATTATGGACAAACTGTTTCTTATCGACGCTTACGCCATGATTTACAGAGCGTATTATGCGTTAATCAAAAACCCTCGAATCAACTCGAAGGGACAGAACACATCAGCCATCATGGGCTTCTGTAACACACTCAACGAGGTGCTTACCAAAGAGCATCCCACCCACATCGGCGTGGCATTTGACCCAGCGGGTCCCACCTTCCGGCACGAGGCTTATCCGGCATACAAGGCACAGCGCGAAGCCTGTCCTGAAGACATCAAATCGTCAGTACCCATCATCAAGGAAATCCTGAAGGCTTATCGCATCCCCATCCTTGAACTGTCGGGCTACGAGGCAGACGATGTCATTGGCACCCTGGCTACCCAGGCCTCTAAAGTCGATGGAATCGAGGTTTATATGCTAACTCCCGATAAGGACTATGGGCAACTGGTACATCCCAATGTCTTTATGTTCCGTCCAAAATTCGGCGATAAGGGCTACGACAAGATGGGACCGCAGGAGGTGATGGACAAGTACGGACTCACTACCCCACTCCAAGTCATCGACTTGTTGGGACTGATGGGTGACTCCAGCGACAACATCCCAGGATGTCCGGGCGTGGGTGAAAAGACAGCCGTGAAACTCATCACCCAGTTCGGAAGCATCGAACAGCTTTTGGAACGCAGTCACGAACTGAAGGGGGCCCTCAAGGCGAAGGTCGAGGAGAACAGCGAACAGATCAGGTTCTCGAAATTCCTTGCCACTATCAAGACCGACGTTCCCATCACGCTGAACCTCGACGAGCTGAAGGTAGCCGAACCCAACGAGGCAGAGCTGACTAAAATTTTCGACGAACTGGAGTTCAAGACGTTCGCCCAACGGATTCTTAAAAAACCTGAAGTTGTGCAAAAAACCTTGAACGCACAACTCGATTTATTTGCAGAATTTCCGGCCGACGGGCGGGTTGAGGTGGAAAATTCAAAAATTTCGAGCCTAAAAACGACCGCTCACGATTATAAACTGATTGATAATGAGGAAGAAATAAAGAAAATTGCATCAAAATTTTTGTCAGCGAAAATTCTCAGTTTAGACACAGAAACCACTTCCACCTCTCCTATTGATGCTGAATTGGTGGGTTTGAGCTTCGCCGTCAAGGAACACGAGGCATTTTATGTTCCCGTACCTGCTGACCGTGACAAAGCACAACAGGTGGTCGAAATTTTCCGACCCGTATATGAGAGTGAGACCATTCTGAAGGTCGGACAAAACCTGAAGTACGACCTTGAGGTACTTCGCAACTATGGCATCAACCTGAAAGGTCCGATGTGGGACACGATGATTGCCCACTACCTCATCCAACCCGAACTGCGTCACAACATGGACTACATGGCGGAAATCTATCTGGATTATCAGACCATCCACATCGACGAGTTGATAGGTCCCAAGGGAAAGAGTCAGCGCAGCATGCGCGACCTCTCCCCTACTCTTGTATATGAATACGCCTGTGAGGATGCCGACATCACCCTGCAGCTGAAGAACAAGCTGGAGCCGGAACTGAAGAAGTTCGAATGTGAAGAGCTTTTCTACAACATCGAGATGCCGCTGATGCCCGTTCTGGCTGAGATGGAGATGAACGGTGTGTGCCTCGATACAAATTCGCTCAACGAGACATCGGAAGTCTTCACACGTCGAATGATTGAACTGGAACAGAAAATCTACGAGCTGGCAGGTCAGCAGTTCAACATCGCATCGCCCAAACAGGTGGGCGACATCCTTTTCACTAAGATGAAGATTGTCGAGAAACCCAAGAAAACCAAGACAGGCCAATATGTCACGTCAGAAGAAGTATTACAGACCCTCAAAGGGAAGCATGAGATTGTAGCCTGTATCTTGGAACACAGGGGATTGAAGAAGCTCATCGGTACCTACGTCGATGCACTGCCAAAGCTTATCAATCCACGTACAGGACACATCCATACCTCTTTCAATCAGACGATTACAGCCACAGGACGTCTCTCGTCCAGCGACCCAAACCTGCAGAATATTCCCATTCGCGGTGAGGACGGCAAAGAGATTCGTAAGGCCTTTATCCCTGAACCCGGCTGCCTGTTCTTCTCTGCTGACTACTCGCAGATTGAGCTTCGTGTAATGGCTCACCTGTCTGATGACGAAAATATGATTGGGGTATTCCGTGAAGGCAAGGACCTGCATGCTGCAACTGCTGCCAACATCTACAAGAAAACCATTGAAGAGGTCAGCCGCGACGAGCGTACGAAGTCAAAGCGAGCCAACTTTGGCATCATCTATGGCATCACGATGTTCGGACTCGCTGAGCGTCTGGAAATCTCACGCGACGAGGCCCGTCAGCTCATTGACGGCTTCTTCCAGACCTTCCCACAGGTTCACGACTACATGGAACAGGCCAAGCAACAGGCCCGCGAAAAGGGCTATGTCACTACCCTATTCGGCCGTCGCCGCTACCTGCCAGACATCCGTTCAGCCAATGGCACCGTTCGCGGATTTGCAGAGCGCAACGCTATCAACGCCCCCATTCAGGGTACGGCAGCCGACATCATCAAGGTGGCAATGACACATATATATAATAGGTTCAAGGCAGAGGGCATCCGCTCGAAAATGATCCTACAGGTACACGACGAACTTAACTTCTCCGTCTATCCTGACGAGAAAGAACGTGTAGAGAAAATTGTCATTGAAGAGATGCAGAATGCCTTCCAAATGAAGGTTCCCTTGGTGGCCGATAGCGGCTGGGGCACTAACTGGTTAGAGGCCCATTAGAAAGAAGTAAGAAGTGAGAAGTAAGAGGCGAGAGGTAAAAGATAAGTAGTACTCACCACTTACCTCTTACCTCTCACTTCTTTTAAATAATTAATCTACGGGAACGGGGCCGTATTCGTTCTCACCGTCACTTGGCTGTGCACAGAGATAGAGCAGGTAAAGACCTCCGATACAGCAAATGAAAGCAACCAGATACCACCAGCCGCTCTTGCCGATATCGTGAAGACGACGAACACAGACAGCTATTCCAGGTACCAGCAGTGCCAAAGTCGGAATGTATGCCAAAATAGTACCAAACGAGAGGTTGGCATCTGTTAAGCTGGATACACCACCAACGAACATACCTACTACAAATGACCATACCCAACAAATAACAAAGTTGGCCAGGTAGAACCACCAGAACTCAGAACGTGAAGCGCGACCATTGAAGTCAGCATACTTCTGAATCACACATGTTTTTACAGCATCTAAGAATTGCATAATGTTTAGTATTTAAATGTTAGACAAAAAATGGATAGTCAAAGTCATTAATTCGTGACAAAGGTAAACAAATTATCCGATAAAAACAAATTTTATTTTGTAATACGCAGAGAAATGCGTAATTTTGTCGGCAAATTGTAAGAAATAAGTCCTAAGATGATGAAAAAACTACTCTTTTTTACACTGACTCTTGGCATGTTGGCCATCACTGCCTTCTCGTGTAAGCTCAACAGCGACGCACGTCCGCAGACAGAGCCTGAAGACAGCATCGCTGCTGAACCGCAGGAATACCACCTCAGTCTGCTCATTGCCGGCGACCTGATGCAGCACGAGCCGCAGATCAAGGCAGCACTGCGTCCTGACGGTTCCTATAATTACGACGAGTGTTTCGCACGTGTCAAGCCGGAGATAGAACGTGCCGACGTGGCCATTGCCAACTTCGAGGTAACTTTAGGTGGCCGTCCCTACAAGGGCTATCCGCAGTTCAGTGCGCCTGACGAGTATCTGAAAGCCTGTGTGGATGCAGGTTTCGACATCCTGTTTACAGCCAACAACCACTGTCTGGACAGCTACAAGAAAGGTTTTGAGCGCACACTCGACCTCATGGACTCGCTCCCTGTGCCTCATCTGGGCACCTATCGCAATGCCGAGGAACGTCAGAAGAACTATCCCTTCCTGCTGGAACAGAACGGCTTGCGCATCGTGCTGCTCAACTTTACCTATGGCACCAACGGACTACGTGTGCAAGCACCAAATGTGGTGAACTACATGGATACTACAGAGATAGCCCTCGATATCGTGAAGGCCAAGCAGATGAATCCCGACGTCATCATTGCTATTCCCCACTGGGGCATTGAGTACCAGACGCTTCCTTCGCCACAACAGAAAGAGATAGCACAGTGGTTGCTCGATCGTGGGGTGGATCATATTATCGGCGGACATCCCCACGTGGCACAGCCATTAGAGCTGCGCAACAACGGCAAGAACCTCATAGCATGGTCGTTAGGCAATTTTATCAGCAATCAGTATAAGCCAAATACCTATGGCGGTTACATGGTTCGCATGGAGTTTACCAAGCGTGACTCCACCACTATCCTCTCCGACTGCGGCTATACGCTCTACTGGGTCAGCCGGCCTGTAGATAGCAATCGCAAGCACCAATACCGTGTGCTCCCCATCGACGAGCCGGACGAAGAGCTGACAGCGGCCGAGCGACAGAAGCGCAACCAGGTACGTACCTCCATGCGTAGCCTGATGGAGAAGAACAACAAAGGCAACATCAAAGAATATACGTTTCAGTAAATAAAGACAATCAAGAGATATGGCATTAAAATGTGGTATTGTAGGACTGCCTAACGTAGGCAAGTCAACCCTGTTCAACTGCCTCTCGAGTGCCAAGGCACAGGCAGCCAACTTCCCCTTTTGTACGATAGAACCCAACGTGGGTGTCATCACCGTTCCTGATGAGCGACTGACAAAACTGGCAGAGCTGGTGCATCCTGGTCGCATCGTACCTGCCACCTGTGAGATCGTGGATATCGCAGGCTTGGTGAAGGGTGCCTCGAAAGGCGAAGGTTTAGGTAATAAGTTCCTTGGAAACATCCGTGAGACGGATGCCATCATTCATGTGCTGCGCTGTTTCGAAGACGAGAACATCACCCATGTTGATGGCACGATAGACCCCATTCGCGACAAGGAAATCATTGATACCGAGCTGCAGCTCAAGGACTTGGAGACCATTGAGTCGCGTCTGTCCAAGACAGAGAAGGCAGCAGCCGCAGGCAACAAGGACGCCAAACTGGAAGTCAGCGTGCTCAAAGCCTATAAGGAAGTGCTCGAACAAGGCAAGAATGCGCGTATTGTGGAGTTCGACAGCAAGGAGGAACAGGACTGTGCGCGCAACCTTTTCCTGCTGACTGCCAAGCCTGTGCTCTACGTCTGCAACGTCAGCGAGGCAGAAGCAAAATCAGGAAACGACTTCACACAACGGGTGGAAGCACTGGCCAAAGAGGAAGGAGCCGAGTCGATGGTCATTGCCGCCAAGACAGAAGAGGACATCGCAGAGCTGGAAAGTTATGAGGACAAGCAGCTGTTCCTCGAAGAACTGGGACTGGAAGAGAGTGGCGTGAACCGCCTCATCAAGAAAGCCTACTCGCTGCTGAACCTTGAGACGTTCATTACTGCTGGCGAAATGGAGGTGAAAGCCTGGACATATAAGAAGGGCTGGAAGGCTCCACAATGTGCCGGTGTCATCCATACCGACTTCGAGAAAGGCTTTATCCGTGCCGAAGTTATCAAGTACGACGACTACATCCAGTATGGTAGCGAGGCTGCCGTCAAGGAGGCTGGCAAGATGGGTATTGAGGGTAAGGACTATGTTGTTCAGGATGGTGACATCATGCATTTCAGGTTTAATGTATAGCCTACCCCAACCCCTCCCCAAGGGAGGGGCTTAAAAACAAAAACAAATACAATATGAGTACATTATTATTATCAATAACATCCCTTTTAGCAGCCCTTTCTCCCCTCCCTTGGGGAGGGGCTGGGGGTAGGCTTCTTTACATCATTTGGAACCCCAACCATACGGCATTGAGCCTTGGGTCGTTTGAGATTCGCTGGTACGCCCTGTGCTGGATGATAGGTCTTGCACTGGCCTATATCATTGTCAAACGTTTGTACAAAGAACAGAAAATCAAGGACGAGTTGTTCGATCCCCTGTTCCTGTATTGTTTCATCGGCATCCTGGCTGGCGCCCGTCTGGGGCATTGTATCTTCTATGAGCCGACAACCTATCTGACCAGTATCAAAGGATTTATCGAGATGCTGCTTCCTATTCACTTCCTGCAGGAAGGCGGCTGGAAGTTCACTGGCTACGAGGGTCTGGCTTCGCATGGTGGCACTTTGGGACTCATACTGGCATTGTGGCTTTACGTCAAACATACCAAGCTGAGTATGTGGCTCGTACTCGATTTTATTGCCATTGCCACGCCTATCACGGCAACGTTCATCCGTCTGGGAAACCTCATGAACAGCGAGATTATCGGCAAGATTACGGATGTGCCCTGGGCGTTTATCTTCGAGCGTGTTGACAGCATGCCGCGTCATCCTGGACAGCTTTACGAGGCACTTGCCTATTTCCTGCTCTTTTTCATCGGCTGGTATCTCTATCGTAAGATGCCCCAGAAGGTGGGTACAGGCTACTTCTTCGGACTCTGCCTGACATATATCTTCACGGCACGCTTCTTTATCGAATATACCAAAGACATTCAGGTGGCTTTCGAAGCAGGCATGCCGCTCGATATGGGGCAGATTCTCTCCATCCCCTTCATCATCTTGGGAGTATGGTGTATGATTAGAAGTAAAAAGGCATAGTAAAAAGCGGTAGCAAATTATTCACTATTCACTCTTCCCTTTAATTATCTTCTTGATATCGTTGAGTTTGTTCAGGGCTTCAACAGGTGTTAGGTTATTGATATCAAGGCCTAATATCTCGTCGCGCACCTGACAAAGCACAGGATCGTCGAGTTGGAAGAACGAGAGCTGCATTCCTTCGCGGCTCTGGGCAATCTCTGTGGTCGGCTTACCAACCTTACCCACCTGGGCATTATCTGCTTCCAACTGCTTTAGAATGACGTTGGCACGCTTCACGATGCTCTTTGGCATGCCGGCTATCTCTGCCACATGGATACCAAATGAGTGCTCACTCCCACCCTTTTCCAGCTTTCTAAGGAAGATAACCTTGCCATCAACCTCCTTCACGCTGACGTTGTAGTTCCTGATACGGTTGAAGTGCTTCGCCATCTCGTTCAGCTCGTGGTAGTGGGTTGCGAAAAGCGTACGGGCCTTGCCACGACTGTTCTCATGCAGATATTCCACAATGGCCCAGGCAATCGAGATGCCATCATAGGTTGAAGTGCCGCGTCCCAACTCGTCAAACAGCACCAGTGAGCGTTCTGTAACGTTGTTGAGGATGTTCGAAGCCTCTGTCATCTCCACCATAAACGTCGATTCACCCAAGGAGATATTGTCGCTGGCACCTACACGAGTGAATATCTTATCCACCAAGCCTATCTGCGCACTCTCTGCAGGCACGAAGCTGCCTATCTGAGCCAACAGCACGATAAGGGCAGTCTGACGCAACAGAGCCGATTTACCTGCCATATTGGGACCAGTGATAATGATGATCTGCTGGTGCTCACCGTCCAGATAGATGTCATTGGGCACATAGCGTTCACCCAGCGGCAACTGCGTCTCAATGACAGCATGGCGGCCCTGTTTGATGTCAATAACGTCAGTAGAGCTGATGACCGGGCGCACATAATGGTTCTCCTCTGCAGTCTTAGCTGCTGACAACAAGCAATCGAGATGGGCGATGAGGTTAGCATCTATCTGTATCTGCGGAATATAGTCCTGCATCGATGCCACTAATTCTGTAAAGAGCCTCGTTTCCAGACTCAATATTTTGTCCTCGGCACCCAATATCTTCTCCTCATATTCCTTCAGTTCAGGCGTGATGTAACGCTCGGCCTGTGCCAGCGTCTGCTTGCGTATCCAGTCCTGTGGCACCATATCCTTATAGGTGTTGCGCACTTCCAGATAGTAGCCGAAGACATTGTTATAGCCTATCTTCAGCGACTGGATGCCCGTCAGTTGTATCTCGCGTTCCTGTATCTTGAGCAGATAGTCCTTGC
The DNA here is from genome assembly GCA_905236875.1 of uncultured Prevotella sp. GTDB lineage: Bacteria > Bacteroidota > Bacteroidia > Bacteroidales > Bacteroidaceae > Prevotella. Next base: position 18,458 of record CAJOQT010000019.1, read on the forward strand.
CACTATAGGCAATGTTACGCAACTCATCCAGCTCGCTGTTGACTCCAGTGCGTATGACACCGCCTTTGTTCAACAGTTGTGGAGGATCGTTCTCCACCTCACGTTCTATACGATCACGCAGCGTCTCGCAGAGGTTCAGCTGCTCCCCTATCCTTCTCAAGGCTTCGTTCTGGGCCTCCTGACAAGTAGCCTTGACGGGCTGCAGGGCCTGCAGGGCCGTCTTCAGCTGTACAACCTCACGAGGTGTTACACGTCCTACAGCAACCTTCGATATGATACGTTCCAAGTCACCCATGCGATGCAACTGTTCATCGACACAATGACGGAACTCCGGTTCACGGAAGAAATAATCGACAATATCCAGACGCTCGTTGATGGGACGCTCATCCTTCAACGGAAAAACCACCCAGCGACGCAGCAGACGGCCACCCATAGGCGATACAGTATGGTCAATGACATCAAGCAGCGACGTGCCGCCTTCCTGCATGGTGCCTAACAGCTCCAGCGAGTTGATGGTAAACTTGTCCAGTCGGACGTATTTCTCCTCTTCGATACGTGACAAGCTGGTGATATGTCCTATCTGCGTATGCAGCGTCTGTTCCAAGTATTGCAGGATGGCACCGCTGGCAATGATGCCAGACTTGAGGTGTTCCACACCAAAGCCCTTCAGCGTCTTGACATTGAAATGGCTCAGGAGTTTCTGGCGTGCCGTCTGTTCTGTAAACACCCAATCGTCAAGTTCAAACGTACAATAACGCGAGCCGAACAGCCGTTGGAAATCTTGTTTGCGACTGCGGTCATAGAGCACTTCCTTGGGTTGGAAGTTGCTGAGCAGCTTCTCAACGTAGTCATACGTTCCCTCACCTGTGAGAAACTCACCCGTTGAGATGTCGAGGAAACTCACACCACAGTTGCTGTTGGCTTGTTTCAGCGATATGACTTTCTGCGAGTTAGTGTTATTGCCAAAGTGTATGGCAGCCAGGAAGTTGTTCTCCTTATAGTTCAGCACGGTGTCACTCATCGCCACACCTGGTGTCACCAATTCCGTGATGCCGCGCTTGACGAGCTTCTTTGCCAGTTTGGGGTCTTCCAACTGGTCGCAGATGGCAACGCGCTTGCCAGCTCTGATGAGCTTGGGCAGATAGGTATCGAGGGCATGATGCGGAAAGCCTGCCATCTCGTCGCCCTTCACGCCAGCACCATTATTACGCTTGGTCAGCGTAATGCCAAGGATGCGTGAGGCCGTAACGGCATCTTCACAATAGGTCTCATAGAAGTCGCCACAACGAAACAGCAACAGGGCTTCAGGGTATTTCGCCTTGAAGTCGAAAAACTGCTTCATCATCGGAGTCAGCTCCTTGCTGTTTCGTGCCATAAGGTTTCTGTTGTTTTAGTTCGCAAAGTTACGCATTTTCTGTCAAACTCCCAAACTTTAGCACAAAAAAAGACAACGGGCGACCTTGTTAGGCCGCCCGTTTTTTTATAGAGTAGGGGAGTGATTACTTCTGAATCTTCTTCTTACCATTCTGAATCACTACACCACGATAGCTGTTGTCAACGCGCTCACCCTTCAGGTTGTAGATAGGAGCATTGGGATCGTCGTCGATGGTAGCAGAGTGGATGCCAGCAGTAACGCTAATGAGGTAACCATTGACAAGTTCAGGAGTAATATCACCATTCTTCTCGAACTTCTTCAAGGTACCCTGGAACACAACCTGATCACCAGCCTTAATGATGGGAGCTGCAACGTCTTCCTCTGTGAAGTTCTGGTTGTTTAATCCCTTTGCACGGTAGATGGTCAGTAATGCAGTACCACCAACCTCGTCAGCAATTGTCAGATTAACGTTACCATAAAGTACATTTTCTCCATTGCGCTGGAAATCTGGATCACCTACAACATATCCAGTAACCTTGTACTTATCTGTTGTCTCACCTCCATTGCCAAGAGCATCGATAGCTGCCAAAGCCTGTGCTACTGTGGCATCTATAACTGATGGCTGAGGGGTATCACCGCCATTAATGGTAATCTTACTAATCTGAGTATTAGCAGTAACTGTAATCACAAGATTCTTGGTGTTGCCTGTCCAAGTAACAATAGTACCTGCAGATGTATCAAGAGTACCTGTATTTGCGGAGTTATCTGCGCCCCACTTTGCCTTTGAAGCCTGAGAAGCCAGTGTAAATTCCACTTTCTTGATAGCAGCACCTGAAGAAGCGATAGTCAATGTACCAGTGTACATACGAAGTTTTGGAGATGCATTCCAAATACGGTTAGGAGTCTTCACATTACCTGTTTCCGGATCGGGCACACCTGCTGATATAGTAAGAGTAAAGTCACCCTTTGTTGCAGAAACATCTGCCGTGATGTCACCTGCATCTGAAGCTTCCTGTGTAGATGTCTTAGAACAAGACTCACCAGGAAGACCAAACATAGTTGCACCTTCTGAATCAATGTCGAATACTGTCTGTGCCATTGCGCTTGTTCCGAAAGCAGCAAAAAGCATCACTAATGAATAGCGTAAAATTTTTTTCATAATGTTAATGTTTTAAATTTTGAATGAGTTAATAATTTGATTTGTGCTGCAAAGATAAACCTTTTTTTCGATACGCCAAAATTTTTGTGGAATAATATGCAATATTTCCTTAAAATAGGGTGGAGTAGGGCAGAATACGAAGACTTGTGAACCTCATTGTGAATTTATACGACGGGACAACGTGAATCAAAACATGAGTCCGAAAGGGGCGGACTATCAGTCCGAAAGGAGCAAACTGTTAGTCCGAAGCGTTCGGACTCTTGGTTTGGAGGCTCCAAACGGGTTGAATTATGCGAAATTAGTGAAATTATTTGGCTATTTGCTCACTAAATTGTAACTTTGCACGTTATAATAGGAAATAAATTTAAAAAGAACAATGGAATACAACTTCAGAGACATTGAACAGAAATGGCAGAAGCGATGGGTGGAAGACGGTACCTATCGCGTAGTAGAAGACCCTACGAAGAAGAAATACTACGTGCTTAATATGTTCCCATATCCCAGTGGAGCAGGCCTGCACGTTGGACATCCGTTGGGCTATATTGCCAGCGATATCTATGCACGCTACAAGCGGCTGAAAGGTTATAACGTGCTGAATCCCATGGGTTACGATGCCTACGGATTGCCTGCAGAGCAATATGCCATACAGACGGGTCAACACCCGGAGAAGACCACCAACGAGAATATTGCACGCTATCGCTCGCAGCTGGACAAGATTGGTTTCTGCTTCGACTGGGACCGTGAGGTGCGTACCTGTGACCCTGGCTACTACAAGTGGACACAGTGGGCCTTCCAGCGCATGTTCAAGTCGTACTATAGCCTGTCATCGCATAAGGCGCAGCCTACCATCAAGCTCATCGAGCATTTCGAACTGATGGGAACAGAGAACTGCAATGCCCTGGGTACTGAAGAGTTGCACTTCACTGCCAGCGACTGGGCTTCGTTCTCTGAAAAGAAAAAGCAGGAAGTACTGATGAACTATCGTATTGCCTATCTGGCTGAAACGATGGTCAACTGGTGTCCAGGTCTGGGTACGGTGCTGGCCAACGATGAGGTGGTGAACGGTGTCAGTGAACGTGGCGGCTATCCTGTGGAACAAAAGAAGATGCGCCAGTGGTGCCTCAGAGTTTCAGCTTACGCCCAGCGTCTGCTTGACGGTCTTGACACCATCGACTGGACAGAGTCGCTCAAAGAGACACAGCGCAACTGGATAGGTCGTTCAGAAGGTACGGAGGTGGAGTTCAAGGTTGCCCCCCGCACCGCCCCCGAAGGGGTCTCAAATGCTAATGTGTCCCCCTCGGGGGATGAAGAGGGGGTCTCTTTCACCATCTTCACCACACGAGCCGATACAATGTTTGGTGTTACCTTTATGGTATTAGCACCGGAAAGTGAGTTGGTCGATCAGCTCACCACACCTGAACAACGTCAGGCAGTCGATGAATATCTGGCATACGTCAAGAAGCGCACAGAGCGTGAGCGTCAGATGGATCACTCCGTAACTGGCGTGTTCTCTGGCTCCTACGCCATCAATCCCTTCAACGATAAGAAGATTCCCATCTGGATTGCTGAATATGTGCTTGCCGGTTATGGTACGGGAGCCATCATGGCCGTACCAGCACACGACAGCCGCGACTATGCCTTTGCCAAGCACTTCAACCTGCCCATTATTCCTCTGATTGAGGGTGCTGACGTCTCTGAGGAGAGCTATGATGCCAAGGAAGGTATCATGTGTAACTCTGCAAGTGACAAGTTCTCGCTCAATGGCCTGACAGTCAAGGAGGCCATTGCTGCCACAAAGAAGTTTGTGACAGAGCAAGGCCTGGGTCGTGTGAAGGTGAACTATCGTCTGCGTGATGCCATTTTCAGCCGTCAGCGCTACTGGGGCGAGCCGTTCCCTGTCTATTACAAGGACGACATGCCTTATATGATTCCAAAGGAATGTCTGCCGCTGGAACTGCCTGAGATTGACGAATACAAACCCACAGAGACAGGCGAGCCACCATTGGGACGTGCCAAGAAGTGGGCTTGGGACACCAAGTTCGACCGTGTGGTTGATTGTTCTGAAATCGACAACAAGTCTGTCTTCCCACTCGAGCTGAACACAATGCCTGGCTTCGCTGGTTCATCAGCCTACTATCTGCGCTACATGGACCCCAAGAACGACAGGGCACTTGTCTCGAAGGATGCCGACGAATACTGGCAGAACGTTGATCTCTATGTGGGTGGAACGGAGCATGCTACAGGACACCTCATCTATTCACGCTTCTGGAACAAGTTCCTCTATGACTCCGGCTATAGCTGTACGGATGAACCTTTCAAGAAACTGGTCAACCAGGGAATGATTCAGGGATGGTCAAGCTTCGTCTTCCGCATTAAGGGCACCAACCAATACGTCAGCTTCGACCTCATTGAGACAAGGTATGACAATGATGCCAAGAAGAACCGCTACTTCTATGGCAACACAGAGGTTGACCCCATCTATACTGATATCAGCACGGTAAACGGCAAGGAACTGGATATTGACAAGATTCGCGAGTGGATGCCGGAGTTCAAGGATGCTGAATTCATCGTCAATCCTGAAGGAAAGTACATCGTCAACCAGGTCATTGAGAAAATGTCGAAGTCAAAGTACAACGTTGTGAACCCTGACGACATCTGCAATAAATACGGTGCTGACACATTGCGTCTCTATGAGATGTTCCTGGGTCCCATTGAGCAGTCAAAGCCTTGGGACGTTGCAGGCATTGACGGCTGCCACCGTTTCCTGAAGAAGTTCTGGAACCTGGTCACAGCTCCACGCAACAACGATGTGCCGTCAAAGGAGATGATGAAGAGCGTACACAAGCTCATCAAGAAGGTTAGCCAGGACATCGAGATTTTCTCATACAATACAAGTATCTCAGCCTTCATGATCTGTGTTAACGAACTGTCACAGCTGAAGTGCCACAATACCCAGCTGTTCCGTCAGATGGTCATTCTGATTGCTCCGTTTGCTCCTCACATTGCCGAAGAGCTTTGGCACATACTGGGAGGCGAGGGTAGTGTATGCGACGCACAATGGCCTGAATGGGACGAGCAGTACCTCGTAGAGGACAGCGTCCGTCTGGGTGTTGCCTTCAATGGTAAGACACGTTTTGATATGGAGTTCCCTGCCGATGCTGACAACAATACCATCGAACAGGCCGTGCTTGCTGAGGAACGTGCCCGGAAGTACATTGAAGACAAGCAGATTGTCAAGGTCATCATCGTACCCAAGCGTATGGTCAATATTGTGCTGAAATAAATAGTAAACCGAAAATCTGTAAATTACCAAGGTGACTATCGAAAAGAAAATCGTATGGAATGAGTTCAAGGATTATTTCTTTATAACCCTTGGACTCATCATGTACACCATCTCCTTCACGGTCTTCCTCATGCCGTACGAGATAGTGGCAGGCGGTGTGACCGGTCTTTCAGCCATCATATACTATGCCACTGGATTCCACTTGGAGAACACTTACATCATCATCAACCTGGTGTTGCTGGTCGTTGCGCTGAAGGTGTTGGGGTTCAAGTTCATGATGAAGACCATCTATGCCATCTTCACCCTCTACTTCCTGCTGATCTTCGCACAGAGCATTCTGCCTACACAAGAGAACGGACTGCCCATCAAGCTGTTGGGCGAGGGACAGGACTTCATGTCGATGATCATAGGATGTGTCATTACCGGTATAGCATTGGCAACGGTTTTCTCACATAATGGTTCTACAGGTGGTACAGACATCATTGCCGCTACCGTCAACAAATATCACAACGTGTCTCTGGGTTCCGTACTCTTCGCCGTAGATTTCTGCATCATCGGCTCCTGTATGTTCTTCCCACAGTTCGGAGACTATGTAGAACGTGCCCATAAAGTGATGTTCGGCTTCTGCGTGATGGCAATGGAAAACTATGTACTCGACTATGTGATGAACGCACGGCGACAGTCAGTACAGTTCATGATATTCTCAGAGAAGTGGCAGGAGATAGCCAATTCCATCGGAACAGAAATGAATCATGGTGTCACCATACTCGACGGACACGGATGGTACACCGGAAAGAAGATGAAGGTGCTCTGTATTCTTGCCCGTAAGAACGAGAGTGTCAACATGTTCCGTCTTATCAAGATGATCGATCCAAATGCCTTTGTCAGTCAGTCAAGAGTCATCGGTGTCTATGGTGAGGGATTCGAAGAGATGAGGGTGAAAATCAATAAAAAGGAGATTACGGATACAAAGTCATGAGATTAGTCTTTGCCACTAATAACGAGCATAAGCTCTCAGAGATCAGGGATATATTAGGAGAAAAGGTAGAAATACTCTCGCTCAACGATATCGGCTGTCATGTGGATATACCTGAAACAGGCGAAACACTTGAGGAGAACGCGCTACAGAAAGCCCAATATGTCTTTGATCACTATGGCATGGACGTCTTTGCCGACGATACAGGACTGGAAGTTGAGGCTCTGGACGGCGCACCTGGCGTACATACAGCCCGCTTTGCCGACGAGGTTGATCATGATGCAGAAGCCAATACCCGTAAGCTGCTCAAGGTGATGGCTGACAAAGACAACCGCAAGGCCCGCTTCCGCACAGCCATTGCGCTGATTAGAAAAGAGAATGCAGATAAACCTCAAACCTCAAACCTCAAACCTCAAATCTTCGAGGGCATCGTCAATGGTGAGATAACCCGTGAGAAACGTGGTGAGAAAGGCTTTGGCTACGACCCTGTATTCATTCCTGAAGGCTACGACCAGACCTTTGCAGAACTGGGTGTAGAGGTAAAGAACCAGATAAGCCATCGTGCACGTGCCGTTCAGAAGCTGGTGGATTACCTGTCAAGCTTGGTACTTGTCTTCGCCTTTCTCTTTTTACCTTTTTACCTTTTTACCTTTTTACCTTTGACTGCCAATGCCCAAACCGGCGTCTGGCACAACTATATGGCCTATCACAACGTACAGGATATCTGTTCATCGGGCGAAGAACTCTATGTTCAGGCCAGCAACAGTCTCTACACCTATAATCTCAATGACCAGTCCATCTCTACCTACGACAAGGTGAATGGCCTGAGTGACACCTACATCACTCATATTAAGTGGAATCTTACAGCCAAACGGCTGATTATCATTTACAAGAACCAGAACATTGACATGATGGAGCAGGGTGGGGAAGTGACTAACCTCAGCGACCTCTATCAGAAGGCTATGACAGCCGACAAGACAGTCAACAGCATCTATAACTACAAACAGTATGCCTATCTCGCCTGTGGCTTTGGCATTGTCAAGGTTGACATGCAGCGCATAGAGATTAGCGAGAGCTATAACCTTGGCGTGAATGTCACCCATGTCGCCATCAGCAACGGAAACATCTATGCCAAGCAGAAGAACAACCAGGTGCTGTCGGCCAAACTGACAGACAACCTGCTTGATCCTCACAACTGGGTCGTCACTACCTCGTATGATGCCTCTATCTTCACTGATGACAGGACGGATTACAACCAATATCTCGAAACTGTCAAGACACTGAATCCTGGCGGTCCGAAGTATAACTACTTTGGATTCCTCAGATTCATCAACGGAACGCTTTATTCCTGTAACGGAAAACTGGAACTTCCCTCATGTGTTCAGACATTGAATAACGGTGAATGGACCATCTATAACGATGAGGGCATCAGTTCAAAGACAGGCGTCAGCTACCAGGGACTCTATTGTCTCGATGTACAGAACACGGCAGAAGGGACACATCTGTTTGCCGGAGGACGCAACGGACTATATGAATTCTTAAACGGTAATTTCGTCAATTACTATGACTACAAGAACAGTCCTATTGAGATATTCGACAATAAGCATCCGGAATATCAGTTAATCACGGGTGTAAAGTTCGACAATAGCGGAGCATTGTGGTTCCTGAACAGCCAGGCTCCAACGACTTCCCTTGTAAAATTCGAGAATGGAGAGTTCACCAAATTCAACAAGAACGAGTTGATGAAACTCAACGATGGCGGATTTACGAACAAGAGTAACGGTAATCTGGCCAACATGATGATTGACAGTCGCGGACTGATGTGGTTTACCAATAACCACTGGATGTATCCTGCCCTTTATACTTACGACATCAATAACGATGTGCTTTTATGCTATTCCAGCTTCACAAATCAGGACGGTAGTATTCTCAGTAACCTGAAGTTCGTTACTTCTGTCACAGAGGACAAAGAGGGTAATATATGGGTTGGTACTGATGTTGGGCCGCTATTACTAGAAAAATCCAAAGTCGGTACCAGTGCAGACGACATGATATTCACACAGGTGAAGGTACCTCGCAACGACGGTACCAATTATGCTGACTATCTGTTGTCAGGTGTCAGTATCACTTGTATCATGGTTGACAATGACAATCGCAAGTGGTTTGGAACGGAAGATAATGGTGTTTATGTCATCAGTTCCGACAATATGACTGAAGTCTGTCATTTCACTACAGACAACAGCCAGCTGCTTTCCGATATCATCGGATCCATTGCCATCAATGAAGAGACGGGTGAGGTATTCATAGGCACAGAAAACGGGCTGTGCTCCTATATGAGCGGCGTTACAGGTACCATCACGGAAATGACGGAAGACAATGTCTGGACCTACCCGAATCCTGTCACACCCGACTATATGGGACTGATTACCGTCACAGGACTTACTGACAATGCCAGCGTCAAGATTTTGAGCAGTAATGGAGTTGTAGTAGCAGAAGGTAAGAGCAGCGGAAGAACCTTCACCTGGAACGGACGTGACAAGAATGGCGAACGTGTGGCAAGCGGCGTCTATATGGTAGCTACAGCCACTAAGAATGGCGACAAGGGAACGGTATGCAAGATTGCCGTCATCAATTGATATAGCATCATTAAGCGGAATCATGAAAAGACTCCTACTAATCAGCTTTTTCAGCGTTATTGTCGTGCTAAATTCTCAGGCACAAATAGTAGATGATAGCCTCATTCCTGTTCTAAATATTGAAACGATAAATGGCGAAATGCCTACATACACCATTGTCAATGCGCCAGAAGGATGTATAGGCACCAGTATCACGAACAATAACTATGTATCAGGCAGAATGGTTATGACGTTGAAGGGTGAGACACTCTATGATAGCGGTGACTATGAAAAGAATGTTTCTGGCATGAGAATCAAGGTACGCGGTAACAGTACTGGAGCCTTTATGAAACAGCATCCCTATAAGATAAAACTCTCTAAGAAAAGTGACCTCTTGAATCGCAATGACAAAGCTTATAAACACAAGGAATGGTTATTGCTTGGTATGTATACCTGGAATAAAAAGATGACCAATCAGGAGAGTAATATTCTTCATATTGCAGGCTTGACAATCAGTAAAATGATGAGTATGTCCTGGACGCCGGAATATGATTTTGTACATGTCGTATTAAATGGAGACTATCAAGGTATGTACTATCTGATGGAACCTGTCTCTAAAGGCGAAAAAAGAGTTGACTTAGAAGACGCTGGTTTTCTGATAGAACACGATACTTTTTGGTGGAATGAGGATGTTTATTTTAAAACCGAACGCCAAGGGAGCACTTGTGCCTTTACTTATAAATATCCTGACAGCGATGATGTCACAGAAGAGATACAAAACAACATCAAATCCTATATGGATGAAGTAGAAGAGTGTATCTATAACAAAGCAGATATCACGCAGTATATAGAACTTGAATCATTCGCAAAATGGATGCTGGTACATGATATTCTTGGTACTGATGATGTTGCCGGATGCAACCGTTTTCTTTGCAGAAAAAACAATACGTCACTGCTACAGATGGGACCAACCTGGGATTATGATTCAACGTTCAGAAGTGATAGTTGGAGTAGCATTCATACATCAGACTGGTTCTATTATCCCCAATTATTCCAAAACGAACCTTTTGTCAATACATACGTCAACATCTGGCAAACCATCAGACCTACGCTGATGAACAGCATTACAACAAGTTTTGAAGAGGTATGGCAGAAGTATGGTAGTATCTTTGACGAAAGCATGAAGGTTCATCAGACAAAATATCCTGATGAGGGTCAGCAAACCCTGAGGGAACAAATAGACGAAATTTTAGGAATGTTCAATGAAAGAATAGCTATTCTTGATGAACTGATGCATCAATATGATGGTTCTACCAGTATAGAAAAAAATCATCAAGAGAGACAAATCATAACGATTACCGACTTGATGGGTCGTCAATATAAAAATAAAAAAGATATGCCTTACGGATTGTATATCTATCATTACAATAATGGCAGAACAAAGAAAATCGCACATTAGTCAACGCTTAGCGTGGATAGATTTGCTCAGAGGATTCTCGATGATAGCTATCCTCTGGTTTCATACGGAAGTCTATTTCACAGGGCAGCCAATGACTCCATACGAAATGTATGTTGGCGATGTGCTGGCGGTATTCTTTTTTCTCTCAGGCTATCTAATGTATGGGAGAACTCTCGATATTAAACAACGCATCAACAGCATATTTTCACGCTTTCTCGTCCCTTATTTCGTGTTTACTACCATCATAGCTGTCTCGAAAGCTATCCTGGTAAACGACCATACATCATGGAAAGACATGATCATATCCATCGTTAGTGGTCATGCATCGTGGTTTATAGCAGCATTGATACTTTCGCAACTGCTCTTTATGTTGTTCTTGTGGATAACCAAGGGAAAACTCATCTGGTTATCCATCATTGCTGTCTGTTGCCTGATACTATCTTATTTTATTGGTAATGCTTTCGAACCTTATCCACTCTATTATGCACAAAACCTGTGGCACTTGAACGAGGCGCTGTTAGCTTATTTTATCCTTTTTACAGGCTATCTCTATCGCAAATACGAATCATATTTCAACAATATCGCCATCCTATTATCATTATTGATTATCTTTATTTTGATAAAGACATACATCATATATACTGATGCGCAGTTGATACTGGGACCAATTATCGTGTCAAACTATCCGCTATTTATAGCAGACCTGCTTTGTGCCGTATTATTGATGGCAGAGATATTCAAGCAATTGCCTTCCGTCAGGCTCATAGAATGGACAGGCAGCCATAGCCTGGTCTATTATTTTATATGTGGTGCCGTCCCCTTTATGGTTAGCAGAGTATTCCACAAAACAGCACTTCCCATCCAGAGCTACCTCTCTATATTGGTTGTCTTCTGCGTGGTATATATCGTTTCTACCTTGTTGACAAAGGTCATCTACATGCTTTGGCCTACGCTCAAAACTTAGCTCAACTCCAGCATTCTGTTGATGGGTTTGACAGCTTCTTTGGCTATCTCAGCATCTACCTCCACCTGGGGCCATTCGTACTTAAGACAGTTATACACCTTCAGCAGGGTATTCATCTTCATGTACTGACACTCGTTACAACTGCATTCCAGACCGCTCTCGCTGATTTCAGGAGGCACAGGGATAAATTCCTTGTCAGGACAAGTACGCTGCAGCTCGTGCAGAATACCGGCCTCTGTAGCCACGATATATTGTGTTGCGCTATGCTCCCGTGCAAACCTCAGCATATCTGCCGTACTGCCTTTTACATCAGCCAAAGCCAGGACAGGACCCTTACACTCCAGATGAGCCATCACAACAGCATCAGGATACTTCTTCTTCAGTTCAATGATCTTACTGGTGGAGAAACGCTCATGAACATGACAGCCGCCATTCCATAGAAGCATCTGACGTCCGCTCACCTCATTGATATAGTTACCAAGGTTATAGTCAGGACCGAAAATCAGCTTCGCATCCTTTGGCAGCTGGTCAACAATCTTCTTGGCATTGCCACTCGTTACTACAACGTCTGTCAGCGCTTTTACGGCAGCAGTAGTATTGACATAGCTGATAACCTGATAGCCGGGATGTTCTTCCCTGAACTTCCTGAGGTCTTCAGCCTTACAGCTGTCAGCCAGCGAACAGCCGGCATTCAGGTCAGGACACAACACCGTCTTCTCTGGAGAAAGCAGTTTACAGGTCTCTGCCATGAAATGAACGCCACACATCACGATGATCTTCGCATCCGTCTCTGCAGCCTTACGTGCCAAAGCTAAAGAGTCGCCTATAAAATCAGCACAATCCTGTATATCGCCGTATGTGTAGTAATGGGCCAGGATAATGGCATTTTTCTCTTCACACATCCTGCGAATCTCTGCTTTCAGATCTGTTCCTTCCGGAGCTGCTTCATTGATGAAACCTTGCTCTATCCACTGCTTTTTCAACTTCATATATTCATTATTTTTCTTTTCTTTCTTTTTTTAAAAATAGAAATGAGTAGTATGATATGGTGTGAATATGTTGAAAACTTTTTCTCCTTTTTCTTGCATCGTAACTTATGAATATGTGGTTTCCCGCTATCCACACCGTCTGTTCATATTTATTCCCTGATTATGAATCAAGTAGTTTATTTATCCACACTTCTCTTTTCTGGTGCAAAATTAATAAGTTTATATCTTTTTCCCGTCATTTTTAGTGGAAAAGTTATGAAAAAAGCTGTAATAACCTCGTGGATATCCCTTCATCCTTATCCACCATCGTGTATTTCACCAATAAGTGAACAAGTTTTCCACATACTTATCCACAAAGTTATCCACAGCTGGATAAAGACATAATAACATAAGGACATAAGACAGAACGTCCGCTTTTGATTCTTGTTTCAGATAATTGGGGAATTTGAAGAAACTATCAAGAACTGAAGTAGATGGTTCACGCCAGAAGGCGTGGGCTTTTACTCGTTTAAGATAGTTAGGTTTTCCCCAATACCTCTGAAACGTAAGCGAAGTAAATTGCTCACGTTTTTCTTTGTGCCTTTCTATGAAGGTGAATAAATGTTTAAATAGAATTGAAAATGAAAAGACTATTATTTTGGTTATTAGTATCGCTTCTTTCTTCAGCCCAAATAATGGCTCAAGAAATTGTAACAGTTGATGGCATCCAATACATTGTTGATGTTGATAATAATCGCAGTTACGTTTTAGGACCTGAAAACAATTCAATATCTTCGGCTGTTATACACGAGACAATTACTTATCAAGGTGATGAGTACAGCGTAGTTGCACTTTTAAATAATTGCTTCTCGGATTGTAGAGATCTCATATCTGTAGATATCCCGTCCTCAATTACACAAATAGGGGAAAACTGTTTCCAAGATTGTTACAGCATACAGTCTATTAGTATTCCCAGTTCAGTAAACACTTTGCCAAAGAATTGTTTTGCCAGTTGTACATTGCTTTCAAATGTTATTATTCCGTCATCTGTTGAAATAATAGAAGAAGGCTGTTTTATTAATTGCACATCATTATCAAATATTAACTTACCATCAAATTTGAAATCTCTTGGAAACTCATGTTTTGAAAGATGCACATCATTAATCAATCTAAGCATCCCAGAGGATGTAACATCTATTGGTATTGGGTGCTTTTCTGGCTGTTCAAAACTAGAGACGGTAAATATTCCCAATTCTATTACTACCATTGAAGCTTATTGTTTTACTGGTTACAAATTATTGTCCACTATTGAGTTCCCTCCGTTCTTAAAAGAGGTAGGCGATAATGCGTTCAGTTCCTGTGAATCGTTATCATCCGTTGTATTCCCTAATACAATTGAAAAGATTGGTGAGCAGAGTTTTGGTTATTGTACGTCATTAAAGAAAGTTGAAATACCAGAATCTGTAACTCAGATGGGTGTGTTCAGCTTCATTAAATGTACATCCATGACAGAAGCGACAATACATACATCTGCTGAATTACCAGGTACTTTCGGATGGTGCAATAAGTTATTCAAGGTTACTTGTGATGCATCATCTATTCCATATATTAGTACATATTGTTCTCCTAGGACTTTTGACGGAACACAATATGACACTATAGGATACCTCTATGTTCCTTCAAGTATGGTGGATTCATATAAAGCAGATGGATACTGGGGACAATGGTCCAATATTGCTGCAATAAATGCTTCTGGTGGAGAAAGCACGAATAAATGCGCAACTCCCACCATTAGTTATACCAATGGAAGGCTTCTGTTCAACTGTGCCACTGAAGGTGCAACTTGCCAATACTCCATTACTGATACGGACATCAAGTCGGGTAGTGGTAATGAGGTGCAACTCACCGTCACCTACAACGTCAGCGTGTATGCTACCAAGAGCGGAATGGAGGATTCAGATGTAGCCACAGCTACACTCTGCTGGATTGACAAGCAGCCAACGATCAATACAAGCAACAACGCCATTGAGCTGTCGGCAACGCCCGTGCTCATTCAGAGCAATGGAGGCGTGCTGACCATACAGGGCGTAGATGATGGCACACCTATTAGCGTCTATACTTCTGCAGGCATTCAGGCAGGTTCTGCCATCAGCCACAACGGTCATGCCACCATCAGCACCAACCTGCAAAATGGCAGCATCGCCATTGTGAAGATTGGCAGCAAGTCAGTCAAGGTTGTAATAAAGTAGAGGACAGCAAAACAATCATATTTCCTCTGATATTCTTTGGAGTATCAGGGGATTTTTTAC